>DATAHD010000098.1:0-4894 GCA_036263395.1 Rhizomicrobium sp.
GCTTTGCACCAATAAGCGCTCGCGCGTCTGGCCACGCAGCAGGTGATAGAACGCCGGCGTCGGTCCCCACACCGTGACGCCTTTTGCTGCGGGCGCTGCCTTCGCGATCTCACGCGCTAGGGTCCGCACCGCATCGCCATCTGGCCCAGACAGGATCAATGCCGCCAGCCGCCCGAACGGCGGCGCCGCCGCCCGCTCGCGAAAGCTGCGCTCCTGCTCATAGAACGAGTCGCGGTTGTTGCTCGCCAGCGCACGCATCACCAGATCGGTCGGATTGCGCGTCTGGATCAAAACCTGTCCGGGTTTCTCGGCGCGTCCTGCACGCCCCGCCACCTGATGCAGCAGCTGGAACGTCCGCTCGCGCGCGCGCAGGTCGCCGTCCGATCCGCCGAGGTCGCCGTCTACCACGCCGACCAAGGTCAGCTGCGGAAAATGATGCCCCTTGGCCACGATCTGCGTGCCGATCACGACATCGATCTCATGCTTCGCCATCGCGCGGATCGCCGCTTGGGTCTGCAGCGGTCCATGCAAAATGTCCGAAGATGCAATCGCAACGCGCGCGTCGGGAAACACTTTGGCGAATTCTTCTGCGACGCGCTCCACGCCGGGACCGCAGGCAATGAACGTGCCTTCCGATTTGCACTCCGGGCATGACGTCGGCATCTGCGTCTCGAACCCGCAGTGATGACAGGTCAGCCGCTTGCGATAGCGATGCTCCACCAGCCAGGCTGAGCAGTTGGCGCACACCATTTTGTGCCCGCACGCTTCGCACAATGTCAGCGGCGCATAACCACGGCGGTTGAGAAACAGCATCGCCTGCTCGCCCGCAGCCAACGTGCTGGCGAGGGCCTCGCGCAACGGCGTCGAGAGCCATGTCCCCGGCTCCGCCTTCTCGTGCCGCAGATCGATCAGCTTGGTCTCGGGCAACGTCGCCGCGCCGTGCCGCTTCGGCAGCTTCAGCCAGCGATAGCGCCCGCCTGCTGCATTCACATACGACTCGAGCGACGGGGTTGCACTGGCCAACACCACGGCGCAGCCTTCGCTGCGCGCCCGCACAACTGCCATGTCACGCGCGTGATAGATCGCACCTTCTTCCTGTTTGTACGCCTGCTCATGCTCTTCATCGACGATGATGAGCCCAAGCTCCGGAAAGGGCAGGAACAGGGCCGAGCGTGCGCCGACGACGACCCGCGCCTCGCCGTTCATCACCGCCCGGTAACTGCGCGTGCGTTCTTTCTGCGACAGATCGCTGTGCCATTCCGCCGGTCGGCAGCCGAAACGATCGGCAAAGCGGTCGAGAAACTGCACCGTCAGCGCGATTTCCGGCAGCAGGATCAGCGCCTGTTTGCCGGTGCGCAGCGCCTCCGCAATCGCCTCGAAATACACCTCGGTCTTGCCCGAGCCGGTGACGCCGTCGAGCAGGCTTGCGGAGAACGACGACGCTCGCACCGCATCGCGCAGTGCATCCGCCGCCGCGCGCTGCTCCGCGCTCAAGGTCGGCACGTCATACTCTGCATCCGGCACGGCGAAGCGCGCGAACTCCGGCAGTTCCGTTTCCACCAGCGCACCGGTCTCGATCAGCCCGCGCACCACGCCGCTCGAAACATCCGCCTCTTGCGAGAGGGCCGGCACGCTGCGCGCCAGGCCGTCGCCCGCGATCTCCAGCACGCGCTGTCGCGCCGGCGTCATCCGCGCCGGTTCGTTCGGCCCACGCACATAGGCGGTGCGCATCGTTTCGGGTTCGAACGCGCGCGAGGAACGCAGCGCCATCGCCAGCACCATGCCCGGTGCCGTCAGCGTGTAGTCGGACACCCAGTCGATGAAATCGCACAGCTTCTCCGGCAGCCGCGGCATCCCCTCCAGCGGCCGCGCCACCTTCAGCTTGTGCTCCGCCACCGCACCGTCGCCCGCACTCCAGACGACACCCAGCACCTCCCGCGGCCCCAGCGGCGCGACCACCAAGGTGCCACGCGGCAAATCCATTCCCTGCGGCGCGCGATAGTCATAGGCGCCGGTCAGCCGGTAGGGCAGCAGCACGCCGATGCGCGCCGCGTTACCTGTATCCGGCAGCCCCAAATCCAGAGGCTTTGTGAGGATTTCGTTCATGCGTTACACTTCTTACCGCGATTCATTCCGGTCTTCGCCTTGAAGTTCTTCATCGACAGCGCCGATCCCAAAGACATCAAGGAACTTGCGCCCACCGGGCTTGTGGATGGTGTGACAACCAATCCATCGCTCGCCGCGAAAACCGGCCTCGACTATGTCGAAGCGCTCACCGAGATCTGCGCGACGGTGCCCGGCCCGGTCAGCGCCGAAGTCCTTGCGACCGATGTGGACGGCATGATCAGCGAGGGCAAACGCTTCGCGAAGATCGCCAAGAACATCGCCATCAAGGTGCCGCTCACCTGGGACGGCCTGAAAGCGTGCCGCGCGCTCAGCGACGCCGGCCACATGGTCAACGTCACGCTTTGCTTCTCGCCAGTGCAGGCGCTGCTCGCCGCGAAGGCCGGTGCGACCTTCATCTCGCCGTTCATCGGGCGCCTCGACGATGCAGGCGAGGACGGCATGGCGCTGATCCGCGAGATCCGCCTGATCTACGACAACTACGACTTCACGACGGAGATTCTAGCGGCCTCGATCCGCACCATCACGCATGTGCGCGAATGCGCCTTCGCCGGGTCGGATGTTGCGACGTTGCCGCCGAACATCCTCAAATCACTGATCGCCCACCCCCTCACCGACAAAGGGCTCGCGGCGTTCCTCGCCGACGCCAAGAAGGCGAACGTGCGGATCCGCGAAGAATGAGCGATTCCGCCGAGGTTCGCGATCCCTCGACCGCCGCAGCACAGGCGGTCCGCGCCTATGTCCGCATGCACCGCGAGAAGCTCGCCGCCGATGGCGAGTTCCTGTCGCTGTTGTTGCCGGACCGTTTCGAAAACACCGCCGGTGAAATCCGCGATCTGCAGCGCTTCATCATCGACCGCCTGACGGCCGAGAACACGGCGCTGAAGGCCGAGCGCGATGGCCTGCGCGCCTCGCAGGATCGCGGCGCGATTCTGGGCGAAGGCGTTCGCCGCTATGTGCTCGACCTGATCGACGCGCGCAGCTTTGCCGAAGCGATCGCGGTGGCCATCGCGGCCGCGCCGGCATTCGGGGCCGACAAGGCGGCGTTCTGTGTCGAAGGTGAAGACGGCGCGGCGCCCACCGGCACCGAAGGCGTCCGCCTCATCGCGCCGGGTACGGTGCGTGCGGTGCTCAACAACGAAGCCGGTGCGATCCTGTCCGGCGGCGGCGAGATGCTGCTTGGCCCATCGGGCGCACAGTGCAAAAGCCTCGCCGCATTCCGCCTCAAGATCGGCAAGGACACGCCGCCCGCGCTTTATGTTCTCGGCGCCTATGAGATCGACCGGTTCGATGGGGCCGAAGTTGAAGGCGACCTTCGCTATTTCGCGCGCGCGTTGGAGCGCGCCATCCGTGCATGGCTCGATCTGCCCAAGATCTGAAAGCCGCCTGGCTCGCCAGCCTCGCGCATGAGAAGCGGTCCAGCCCGCACACCTTGCGCGCCTATGGCGACGACGCCACGCGTTTTCTCGATTTCCTCGTCGAACATATCGGCGGCGAAATCGATGACCGCGAACTCGCCAAGCTGACACCGGCCGATATCCGCGCTTTCATCACCAAACGACGCAACGACGGCCTTGGCGCAAAAGGTGTGCAGCGTGCGGTTGCCTCGGTGCGCAGCTTCTTCCGCTGGCTCGCACGCGAAGAGATCCTCGACAACGCCGCGCCGCGCGGTCTGCGCACCCCGCGCATCAAACGCGGCCTCCCGCGCCCCCTCGCCGAAGTCGAGGCCGCGCGCCTGCTCGAGGAGGCGGAAGAACCGATCGACGACAACGCTGCAAAATATGGCTGGCTCGAACAACGCAACGTCGCGCTGCTCACACTTCTTTATGGCGCGGGTCTTCGCATTTCGGAGGCGCTCAGCCTGAAACGCGGCGACGTCCCGTTCGGCACGTCGCTGTCAGTCCTCGGCAAAGGCCGCAAAGAACGCCTGGTGCCGGTGCTGCCAGCTGTGAACACGACTGCATTGGCATACATCGAAGCGTGCCCGCTGAAAACCGGTCCGGCATCACCGCTGTTCCTGTCGCGCACCGGCAAACCGATGAGTGCCCGCGAGGCACAGAGCATCATGCAGCACCTGCGCAGTGCGTTGGGCTTGTCGGAGAAGGCGACCCCGCACGCCTTGCGCCACTCGTTCGCGACGCACTTGCTTGCGCACGGCGGGGATTTGCGCGCCGTGCAAGAACTTCTCGGCCACGCGAGCCTCTCAACGACGCAGGTCTATACTGAGGTCGAAACGTCAAAGCTGCTCGACGTTTACAAGAATGCCCATCCCAAAGGACGCGCTGCGTAACGCGCATCTTCCCCCCTCCACTTGGTGGAGGGGGCGTGACGCGTTGCGTCTAGCAACGCGGCGCGGGGGAGGATCGTGGGGATGAGTTTCGGGCGGAGAAATCCTCCCCCGCGCCACTTCGCTGACGCGAAGCGTCACGCCCCCTCCGCCAAGCGGAGGGGGAAGATCATTCAAATAAACCCGTGATCTTCCTCCTCGGGATGCGTCGTCAGGCGGCCGCCATGCCAGTGCCGTTGCAGCGCAAACCCAAATCCCATCGCGACCAGTCCCATCGCCGCGCCGAGCAGATATACCCGCCCATGATACGTCGCGTAGAGCGGTCCGGCTGCAAGTGTGGCAAGCCCCATAGCGATCCCGTTCGTCCCGACCGCATACAGACTCTGCGCTGTCGCCGCGAGCCGTGGCGGCACGGCTTTCAGAATGAAATACATCGCCCCCAGATGCGCCAGCGCGAACGTGCCGCCATGCAGCAACTGCGCG
>DATAHD010000099.1:0-2810 GCA_036263395.1 Rhizomicrobium sp.
CCCCTCTCCCCTTGCGGGACCGTTGCAAAAGGGCGGGGAAGTTGATTCGCTGTTCATGGAAGGGAGACTCGCCATGGCGGTGAAGGGATCTGGTCAGTTCAGCTTTGTGGACGCGTTGATGCCATCGCATCGCGGCTCGGAGCGGCTGGAGAAGCTTTCGGGTGTGGTGAAGTGGTACCGGTTCGAGAAGCTGCTGGCGCGTCTGCGCGACCCCGATGCGACGGGCCGTCCGCCTTATGATCCTCTGATCATGTTCAAGGCGCTGCTGCTGCAGTCGCTCTATGGGCTCTCGGATGCCGAGCTGGAGGAAGCCGTGTTCGATCGGTTGTCGTTCCGCCGGTTCGTGGGATTGCGTCTGGACGAGGATGTTCCCGATCATACGACCATCTGCCGGTTCCGCGGCCTCCTGGTGGAGGCCGGATTGCTGGAACGGCTGTTTGGCGAACTGGATCGGCAACTCGACCAGGCGGGGCTCATTCTGCGCCGTGGCACGATGCTGGATGCGACCGTGATCGAGACGACGTCCGCGCGCCCGCCGCGTTCGTCTGTGGAGGATGGGCCCTCCGACTTTGCTGCAGCCAGCGATCCCGATGCCCGCTTCACGCGACGCGAAGGCCGGGCTGGCAGCGCCTACGGCTACAAGGCCCATGTCGGCGTGGACGAAGGCTCGGGTCTGATCCGCAAGGTCGTCACTACGCCGGCGAACGTCAACGACACGGTCTGCGCCGACCTTTTGATCAGCGGCGACGAGCGCGCGGTGCTGGCCGACAGCGCCTATCACACGCACCGGCGCGAGCAGGAGCTCAGAGATCGGGGCATCAGACCCTTGCTGATGCGCCGCGCCAACAAGCATCATCCCCAGCTGCCCGCCAGACTGAAGCGGTTGAACGCCTTGATCGCGACGCGCCGGGCTGCCGTCGAGACCACCTTCGCCACCTTCAAGCGGCGCATGGGACTGTCGGTGATTCGATACCGAGGCCTTCGCAAGGCTCATGCCCAGGTCCTCATGGCCGCCATCGCCTTCAACCTGCGCCGCTGGGCGGTTCTCGTCACATGACGCCCGGAATCCGTCCGCAATGCGCCAACAACCCCAACAATCAGTGGCAACGGAGCCTTCAACAAGCTCCGGGCCAGCAAACCCGTCATATCCATCACCAAACTCCCGCAGCGTGCCGTTTTGCAACGGTCCCCTTGCGGGAGAGGGCCGGGGTGAGCGACTGTCTGGATTGTCAAGCCGCGAGGGCGTTGATGTCCAGGTTTTTACGGACATCGCGTGCTTTGGCATTGAGTCGTACCAGGAGCTTGTGGGCGAGAGCGACACGGATGACCTTCTTCGGCTTTCCGGCGTCGGAGAGGCGTTTGTGGAAGGCAGCGAAGTCTGGATCGTGGCGCCGCACGATCTCAGCAACGACGAAGAGGATGGAGCGCACATGGGCTCGGCCGCCCCGGGTATGTCGGCCGCCCTTGGCTTTTCCGCTATCGTTTGCCAGCGGAGCAACGCCGACCAGTTTCGAGGCGGGCTTGCCGGCAATCGTTCCGATCTCCGGGACTTCTGCCATGAGACGGGCAACCGTTCGCCCGGCGACGCCCTTGATGGAGCGGAAGGCTTGGTCGAGCGCTTGCCACAACGGGTCGGCGGCAAAAAGCCCGGCGATCTCGGCTTCGATCGCACGCATCTGGCGAGAGAGCACGGCGAGGAGCTCATCGAAGCCGCGACGCACACCCGCCTCGGTCACCAGGCGGCGCTGGTTGGTCTGGGCGACACGCAACTCGGTGAGCTGGCGCAGCCGCGTCACCAGCGCTTTGAGGCGCTCTTGGGCTTCCGAGGGCGGTTCTTGCGGAATGATACGCTTGGTCTCGGCGAACCAAGCAATCATGCCGGCATCGATGCGGTCGGTCTTCTCGAGAGACCCCATCGCCTGGGCAAACTGGCGAACTGCACGAGGGTTGACCACCGCCGTCGCAATCCGTTCACCCCACAGCGCCGAGTACGCCAGCCGCTCATATCCCCCCGTGGCTTCCATCGCCACCAAACCGACGCCATGCTCACGGCAGAATGCAGCCAGATCGGCAATGCCTTCCGCAGTGGCCGGAAAGCGCTTCTCCTCCCCGCTGGGCCGCACCTGGGCGTCCAACGCTTCCGAAGAGACATCCACTCCACAAATAACTCGGGTCACGGTAACCTGCCTTGTCCATGCGATCGATGTTCAAGCGACTGTTCGGTCGAGTGTGACAGCGACAGCGGTCCCAAGACTCACCCACGGTTGGGGCCTAAGGGTCGGCGGGCGCCAGCTGCCGCGCGAGGGGGCCGATCGCCATCGGCCCCCTCACTCCGTCCCTTGGAACACAACGGGACGACCCATTCCAGATACAAGGGGTCGAAGATTATCTCCGGCTAATCCCGCTTCCCACACGTCGCCTGGATCACCCCGCGCAACCAGCGATGCGCGGGGTCGGCGTCCATGCGCGGATGCCACATCTGCGAGACCGTGATCGGCGCGGTCTCGAAGGGTAACGGGAAGGTGCGCAAGCCGCCGCGAAATTCGGCGAGCGCGACCAGATAGCTCTCCGGCGCGTGCGAGAGCAGGTCCGAACGACTGACGATGGCCAGCGCCGCGGGAAAGCTCTGCACCACCGTGGCGACCCGACGGGTGAGGCCCAGCGTGGTGAGTGCTGCTTCGACCGGGCCGTCACGCGGGCCGCGGCGCGAGCCGACCACATGACCGAATGCGGCATAGCGTTCTGGGGTGATCGCGGCATCGAACAGCGGATGGCCTTCTCGAGCGACGCCGAGGAAGCGGTCGCGGTAG
>DATAHD010000100.1:0-17444 GCA_036263395.1 Rhizomicrobium sp.
CCGCGGGTTAGCTCCGTGCGCGCTTGAGCGCAGCTTCGAGTTTTTCCTTCTCCTGCTCCCAGCGCTGCTTTTCGAGGCGCGCCTTGCGGTCCAGGGCCTCGCGTTGCTCTTCGATCTCCGCAACACGCTCATCATAGCGGGCGCGGGCCGCATCGAGATCGGCCTGCGCCTTCTCGATCGCCTGCTCGCGGCGTTCGCGCTCGCGCTGGCGCGCCTCATCGGCCCGCTGCTCTTCGCGCTCGCGCCGTTTCTGCGCGAGGTCGTAGAGCTGAGCTGCGGCCTTGCGATCCGCGGGCATCTCTACCGGCTTCTTCGCCGGTTTGGGCTCCGCTTTCTTTCGCTCCGGCATCGGCAGAGCGAGCGACTTCTGCTTGCTCGCCTTCTCCAGAACGGCGACCTTGGGCAACTCGGCCTGCTCCTTGAAAGCACCTTTGGCGCCGACGGCACGGCGCAACACCGTGCCCGGCTTTTCCATCGTCGCCTTGACGATTTCGCGATCGTCCGTCTCGCGCGCCAGTCCGGTGTGGAAGAGATTGCTCCGGCTTCCCCAGATATCGAGCGCGGCCTTCATCGACGGTGCAGCGACCGCGAGGTCGAAGAAGCCGCTGGTCGTGATGAAGGTCTTGAGCTTGGCCATTACCGCGCCGCGCCGATCCGATGCGCCGTTTCGCGCTTGATCTTCTTGGCGATCGACCATTTGTGCACTTCGGTCGGACCGTCATAGATGCGGAAGGCGCGAATATCGCGGAAGATCTGATGCACCGGCGTATCGTCTGTGACGCCCGTACCACCCAGGATCTGCACGCAGCGGTCGGCGATGCGGAACAGCGTTTCGGAGACGGATGTCTTGGCGATGGAAGATTCCGGTCCGCCCGCACCGTGGCCCGAATTGTCGAGCACCCAGGCGCACCAGTCGATCATCAACTCCGCCTGCTTTAGGTCGATCTCGTTGTCAGCCAGCATGAAGCCGACGCCTTCGTGATCGATCAGCTTCTTGCCGAACGCCTCACGGGTGCAGGCATAGGCGCTGGCGATATCGTGCGCGCGTTTGGCGGCGCCCCACCAGCGCATGCAGTGCGTCAGCCGCGCCGGGGCCAGTCGTACTTGAGCGTATTTGAAACCTTGCCCCACGTCACCCAGCACAGCATCCGGCGTGACGCGCAGGTTGTCGATCGTGACGACGGCGTGCCCGCCTGGCATGGTGCGATCGATGGTGTCGAGCACACGCTCGATCCGGATAGCGGGATTGGGCAGGTCCACGAGGAAGAGCGTCGCGCCCTGCTCCGTCTTCGCCATCACGATACCGACCTTCGCGCCGTCGGCGCCGGTGATCAGCGTCTTGCGGCCGGAGATCACCCAATGATTACCGTCCTGCCGCGCCACCGTCTTCATCATCGACGGATCGGAACCGGCACCACCATCCGGCTCCGTCATGAAGAACGCGGAGCGGCATCGCCCAGCCGCCAGTGGCCGTAGGAAATGCTCCTGCTGCTCCGGCGAAGCGACCTTCTCCAGCAGCGCCATATTGCCTTCGTCCGGCGCCATGATGTTGAGCGCGACCGGCCCCAGCATCGAATAGCCCGCCGCCCGGAAGACGGTCGCGATCTCGCGATGCTTCAGCCCCATCCCGCCGAACGCCTCGCCCACATGCGGTGATAGCAACCCGGCCGCACGCGCCTTGTCTTTCAGCTCATAGGAAAGCTCATCGGATGGCCCGTGATGGCCGATGCGCGGATCGTTTTCGTAGGGGATCACGACATCGCGGATAAAGGCTTCCACCTTCGCCGCAACGGCAAGCTCCCGGTCGCCTCTCGTTAACTCGATCATATCGTCTTTCTTCTGTGCTGTGCCCGGTTTGGCGCCAGATTGCACCGGCCACCCCATTTGGCAATGGCGCACGGCGGGCCGCATTGCTGGGGCCGGAAACCGAATGCCGCTGCGGCATCCGGCCAGCCCATGAAGCCAAGTAATGGCCAATTCGCGACCACCGGTCCACATCAACTAGTCCAAATCAACTAACCGCACGGTCTCGACGTGCGAGGCCGGGCTGGCCACTGTTCCGCCGCTCAGGCGGCGATGCGGGGTTTGGCGTGAGACGGTCGCGAATTCTTTGGCTGGTGGCGGTGGCCATCATCCTTCTGCTTCTGTTGTTGCTGTCGTACTGCGCCTTCTATCCGCGCCCGGCAAAGCTCGAGCAAAGTGCCGTTCCGCTACCCCTCGAACAGGGACGCTTGCTCAGTCTGGACGACGCCGTCGTCAGCGGGTTTTCCGGCACAACCGTCGTTGCCGCTGAAATGATGCCGGCCCCCACCGGCGCGCAGGCGATTCCGCAAACCTTCATCGATGTGAACGGCCCGGCCGCACGCATCCTCAATCCGCGTGATCCGGGCTTTGTCTGGAACGGCGATCTGCTGTCTGCCCCGCAGAGCCATGCCGTCCGCGCCGCGGATGTCGGCCAGGTGTTCGGCATCGCCATCGACGATGCGGCCGAGCCCAACGTCTATCTCGCGGCAACGTCGGTGTATGGCTTGAACCTCATCGCCAAACCGCCGCACGCGCAAGACGAAGATGATGATGACGACAAGAAGGACGGTGCAGATGATGACGACGACGATGAGGTACTTCCGGTAAGACTTCACACCGGCGCACCCAATGCCGAATGGATGGCGGGACAGTTCGGCCCCGGCGGCGGGCCGACCAGCATCTGGCGCATCGATGGCCGCACCGGTGCCGTCACGCAGTTCGCAAACATCAAGCTCGACGGTGAAAGCGGCGGTCCCGCGGCGCTCGGCAACCTCGCCTACGATGCCGAGCATCGCCAGCTGTTCGTCTCCGACCTGACGACCGGCATGATCCACCGGCTCGGCCGCGGCGGGCATGATCTCGGTCATTTCGATCACGGTGTGGATGGACGCCGCGCCGCCGGCCTGGACACGGTTGCGTTTGACCGACAGACGCGCGTGCACATCACCGATCCGCGTTTCGATCCGGAAAAGCCGACAAGCTGGGGCTTCGCGCCGATTGCCCGCCGCGTGTGGGGGCTCGCCGTTCACGCACACCGCCTCTACTACGCCGTCGCCGACGGGCACATCTGGTCGGTGGGCCTGAAGGACGACGGCGACTTCGCCGGCGACGCCCGCATGGAGATCAATCTGCCGGATCACACCGCGCCGGTCTCCGACATCGTCTTCTCGCAAGCCGGTGCGATGATCGTCGCGCAGCGTGCGGTGATCGGCACGCATTTCGATTACAGCCCGCTCGCACCGATCGGCGCTGCGCATGTGTGGCGCTTCTGGCCGGAAACACCGGACGATCCGAAGACGCCCAGCGCATGGTATCAACAGCCGGAGGAATATGCCGTCGGCTTTGCCGGCAACAACCGCAACAGCGGCGGCGGCGTCGATCTGGCCTACGGCTACAAGCTCGACGAAAAGAACATCGCCCACTTCGATTTCGACGATTGCGAAGAAGCGATCGTCTTCACCGGCACCAACCTGCGCGACTTCCGGTCCACGCCGAACGGTCTCGTGCCAGGCGGCGCGCTGCACTTGGCGGGACTGCAGATCAGTCCGGCGCGCCCGGTGCGTGGCTTCAACACGCCGCCGCAGATCAGCTACTTCGTCAACTATCTGCCGCATATGGACAGCCTCGCGCACGGCGGCAGCGTTGGCGGCGTGCGCGTCTATCGCATGCCGTGCATCGATGGTTGCCCAACACCGCGCGAAGAAGACACCGCTGTCACCAGCGATCCGCGTTCGCCGCCGCCGCCCGCCTCGCCACCGCCCGGCAATCCGCCGCCCGTTGGTCCGCCACCGCCATCGACACCGGCGGATTGCACCGGCCCCGACTGCACGACATCACCGCCATGCACCGGACCCAATTGCGGCACACCGTGCACCGGTCCCGGCTGTTCCCCTTGCACCGGCCCTGACTGCGGACCGCCCTGCACGGGACCGGGCTGCTCACCTTGCGTCGGCCCGGGCTGCAATCCCGGTCCCAAGGTCTGCATGGCCGTGCATGGCAAAGCAGTCTGCGATCCTTCGGCCGGCGGCTGGGTCTACAAGGTCACGGCGACCGATCCGCTTGGCATCGGCATCGATACCGTCAGCGTCTACTCGCGCGTGCCGGGCGTGTCGGTGTCGAATGGCCCGGCCATTCCGGTGCAACCACCGCCCGGCGTGATCAAGCTCACCGGCGGTGCGCCCGGTCAGCTCGTCACCATCGATGTCTGCGGCTTCAACAGTTCCGATCCCAATTACAAAGCGGGCAAGCCCTACGACTGCTGCCGCGAAACGATCCGCGTGCGCGTACCGCACGGTGTCTGCAAAGCGGATGACGGAGTGGCGCGATGACCGGATGGATGAAAGCGCTTCTGATCGGTGGCGCTTCGGCCGCCGGTGTGGCGGTTGTCGCAACAGCGGTCTATTTCGGCCTGCCCTATCTCACGCAGAAAACCGCGCCCGCACCACTGGCCGCGGTGACATCGTCGACCTCGCCGGACTTCACCAAGACCGCCTATCAAGTCGATTCCAGCGGCAACCTCATTCTCGACTCGAGCGGCAATCCCGTGCCGTTCGCCGGTCCGCCGCATCCCGGCGATCAGGTCGAATATGTGCTGACCTATAAAGAGCCGACGGGCGGCGCCTCTGGTCCGGTGACGATCACCGACACGCTGAGCGGCAATCAGAGCTATGTCGATCCGTCGATCCAAGCGCCGCCGGGATGGACCTATCCGACAAGCCCCGGTTATCCCGGCAATGCGGAGACCTACAGCAATCCTGGTTTCGGTCCCGGCAGCGGCTTCACAATGAACATCGCGCCGATCGGACCTGCGATCGGAAACGCGGGCAACTCCACCGGCGACGGCTTCCAGCCGATCCCGGTCGCGAGCGCCGGACGTGTCTACAGCGTGTGGCATCACAAGCCAGACGATCGCAACGGCGATGGCTTTCCCGATTGGGGCGGCATCATGTGCTGGAATCTGTCCGATCTCAGCCCCTGTGCCGGCTATTCGAAGCTGTTCAATGCGAGCGGTGGCGGCGATCTGCTGACGCCGAACTGGCCGCATGCCGTCGTTGTCGGCAGCAAGTTCTATTTTCCGGCCGGACGCGAGCAGGCCAACAACACCACGGCGGATGCCGGTATCGGTTGCTGGGACACGACAACCGACGCGTCTTGTCCATTCATCCCGCTTCCGGGCAATCCGACATTCCCGCATTCGTGGTCTTCGCCCAACTACATCTCAAGCATGTATGGCGGAACCTCCAGCACCTATTTCGCCGGTGTCGTGACCGATCCGGCGCAACCGGCGCACGTCATCGCCAACGTGAACAACCAACTCTATTGCGTTGATACCACGACTGCGACGGCCTGTGCCGCGTGGGCGAGCTCGCCGCCGCTGTCCGGTGCCACGCAAGCCGGTCAGGTACGCGACATGATCGCGGAGACCGATGCCGGCGGTACGCGGGTGTTTGTGGAATACAATGGCGCCACCGCGTCGGCACGCCTTGCCTGCCGCCTTCTGGCAAACGGCGCAAACTGTCCGGGCTGGCCGCTCATTGGCGGTTCGTCCGAAGTTGTACTGGCGGCCAAAACCTCCGCCTACATGACGTTGTCGCCGGTCCCCGCCGGTTCGGGGCTTGTCGCGGTTTGCGCGCATCAGGCGCTGCAGGGGGCGCCAGCCTGCGTGAAGACGGCCGACGGCTCGCCTTACGCCATGCCTGCGGTGTTCACCACCGCCGGCGGTCAATTCAACGGGACGGACAACACCTATGTCCCCAATGCCGCGACGCTGCACGCGCGCTACGTGATTGCGGCGTTCCAGCTGCCCGGCACACAGCAGGTTCTCTATCCCTACTACATCACGCGCGCGCAGCCCTATTGCTTCGACTTCGCGACCAACGCGGCGTGCGCGGGCTTCAACGCCGTGTGGAATTCCAACAACAACAATCCCGTCAATCCGATCCTCAACGACTCGCGCGACTACGGCTACGCCGCCGATCCGACCGATCCGGAGAATTGTCTCCTTGGTCTCGGCGATCATGAGATTCTCTGGCGCTTCCGCCGCGATGGCGCGATGGGGCGTGGCGTCTGCACGCAGCAGCATGTGCAGAAAACCTTCGACATCAACGCGCCATTCTGCGCCAAGAAGCCCAAAGAGGCGACCTGGACCAATGTCGAGATCGTCGGCCGTCCGGCCGAACTCGTCGGCGGTACGATCGTCGTCAAAGATCAGACCGGTACCGTGGTGCAGACCATCACGGTGTCGAGCGCCAACGCCTACACGATGAACCTGCCGGCAACGGGCAACAACAGCACGCTGACGGTCGAGTTCATACCGAATTACGGCACCAACACACCGCCGACGACCGCCTATCAGCTCAAGCTCAACTACACCGCCGATGTCGATCCGCAGATCTGCTATCGCGTGACGGTCAAGGATTGCAACGAGACCCTGACCCAAGGCCCGGTTACCAACACCGCCATCTACACCAACGCAAAGGGCACCAACCAGGCGACCGTCAATCTCGGCAACGTCACCGGCGGCCACTGCGGCCCGCCGCCCTGCCTGCTCGATCTGACGGGCGTGGTCACGATGAATCCAAACGGCACCGGCACGCTGACTATCAGCGGCTCAGGACCGCCGGGCTTCAACGCACATATCCTCAACGTCCACTCCAACACCGCGGGTGTGACGGTCACGCCGCCGACGCGGACCGTGCCGCCGGGACCGATCAACACCACCTTCGTGCTCACCGGCTTCACGCCCGGCCAAAGTGTCGACATGCAGATCGATGCCGTCGATCCGGGTGCCGGCACCAATGGCAGCGACAAATGCTGCTCCTCCACGATCACCGTCATCGTTCCCGACGGACATCAGCATCACCACACCGACGTCGCGATCCAGAAAACCGGTGCATCGGAAGGTCAGGGACCGGCCAACGGCAGCGGCTACATCTACACGCTGTCCGTCACCAACGTCAGCGACCCGATCAACGGGCAGAACAACGTCGTCGTCACCGACGTCGTGCCTGCAGGTCTCAGCTTTGCCAATGCCAGCGGCACAGACTGGAATTGCGCAGGACCGTTTCCGATCGGGTCCGGCGGCACGCTGACCTGCACCTACACCGACAGCGGTACGGTCGCGACGGGACAGGTCCTGCCGCCGATCACGGTGGTCTCGACCAATGCAACAGCTGGTACACAGCTGCCATCGGTGACCAACTGCGCCCGCGTCGCCTTCACCTCGGCGAGCGGATTGACCGACTATCAGCCGTCGAACGATCAGAGCTGCGTCACCAACGATGCCCACAGCCAGACCGGCTCGCTGAAAGTCATCAAGACCGTTGTGCCTGCTCGTGGCCATACGGTGCCACCGATTTCGTTCCAGGCAAATGTGATCTGCACGCCGCTGGGCGGATCGGGGACGACCACCAGCCTCACCTTGGGATCGGCAAACAGCTACACGCAGACCATCTCCAACCTCACAGCCGGAACGGTCTGCACGATTTCGGAAACGCCGCCGTCACCGACTGGCCTCACGAAAGACTGCCATTGGGTCACCACCTATCCCGACGGGCAGCAGGCGACGATCCCGGCCGGCACGGTTACCGCACACATCACCAACACCGAAGTCTGTTCAGATGTGACGCCGACCGACACCGCGGTTCGCATCACCAAGAAGGTGGTGATCGATGGGCGGGTGAGTTATCCGCCGTATCAAAGCTTCCCCATCCGCGCGACCTGCAAGACGCCAGACGGGGCAAGCCTCGATCTCAGCTACACTGCCTCGGCAGCGGCCGGCTTCTCGACACCGCGGCAGAAGGCGCCGGAAGGATCGAAGTGCACGATCCGCGAACCGCAGCCACTGCCCCCTCCGGGTCGCGATCGCTGCCACTGGACGACGCGCTACCTGTTCAACGACCGGCCGGTGCATGGCTTCCCGGTCACGCTGCCCAATCGTCCGCTGAACAGCTTCGAGGTGGAGAACAGCCTCACCTGCGATCAGACGCAAACGCCGACACAGACGGATAGCGAGGATCGCTGCACGGCGCCCAGCCATTGGAACGGCAAGCGCTGCGTGCGGTGCGAAGGCGACACGACGTGGAATGAAGAGGCCGGTGTCTGCCGCACGCCTCCATCGAACCCGCCGTCGTCGAAGACCTGCAGCGCCTCGATGGAGCTCAATGCCGCCGGCGAGTGTACCTGCCCGAAAGGCACGAAGCTCAAAGACGGCGAATGCCTGAAGAGCAGTTCGTGGTTCAACAAAGTGCTCGACAACGTGACGATCGGTGTCGGCACAAGCTCCGGCGGCCACAGCGACGGACCAAAACCGAAGAAATGATCTGAAAACAAAAATGGCTCGGGTGCTTATTCCGCACCCGAGCCATTCTGTTGCTAAGCGAAACGACCGTTAGTTGCGGAACACAGCGGCCGATGCACCGCCGTCATCGACGGGCGGGGTATCGCGGTGCTGCTGCAGTTCGTTGCGGCCGACCACCATATGATGGACCTCATCCGGGCCGTCGGCGATGCGCAGCGTGCGGGTCGAGGCATACATGCGCGCCAGCGGCGTATGCTGCGACACGCCCAGCGCGCCATGCATCTGGATCGCCTGGTCGATGATTTCGCACACGCGGACCGGGACCATGGCCTTGACCATGTGGATCCATACGCGAGCCTCGCGGTTACCGAGGACGTCCATCGCCCGCGCCGCCTTCAGCACCATCAGGCGCATCGCTTCGATGTCGATGCGCGCCTTGCTGATGATGGCGAGGTTGCCGCCGAGCTGCACCAGCGGCTTGCCGAACGCCGTGCGCGTCATGCCGCGGTTGACCAGCAGGTCGAGCGCCTTCTCCGCCGAACCGATGGCACGCATACAGTGATGGATGCGGCCCGGGCCAAGGCGCAGCTGGCTGATCTCGAAACCGCGGCCTTCGCCGAGCAGGATGTTCTCCGCCGGCACGCGCGCATTGTTGAAGCGCAGATGCATATGGCCGTGCGGGGCATCGGGATCGCCGAACACCTGCTGACCACCGATGATCTCCAAACCGGGCGTGTCCATCGGCACGAGAATTTGCGATTGCTGCAGATGCCCCGGCGCGTTCTCATCGGTCCGCACCATGGTGATCATCACCTTGCAGCGCGGGTCGCCGGCGCCGGAGATGTAGTGCTTCTCGCCGTTGATGATGTACTCGTCACCGACCCGCACCGCGCGCGTGTTGACGTTGCGCGCATCGGACGAGGCCGAGTTCAGCTCCGTCATGCAGAAGGCCGAGCGGATCTTGCCTTCGAGCAGCGGCTTCAGCCACTTCTCTTTCTGTGCCGGGGTGCCGACACGCTCCAGCACTTCCATATTGCCGGTATCGGGGGCCGAGCAGTTCATCACCTCCGACGCCATGCGGTTCTTGCCGAGCTCGACCGCGATGTAGGCGTAGTCGAGGTTGGAGAGACCTTCGCCGGTCTCCGCATCCGGCAAGAAGAAATTCCACAGGCCGGCTGCCTTGGCCTTGTCCTTCGCCTTTTCCAGCGTCTCGAGCTGACCCGGCGCGTATTGCCAGATGTCGGGGCGGTTGTGACCCAGGCGCTCAAACTCGGCGCTCATGGGGTTCACGACTTCGTCGATGAACGACGACACTTTTTCGTACAGAGGGATCGCTTTTTCCGACATCCGCAGATCGTTGAGCTGGTCGCGCGGACCCAGCTTGAAGCTGGACCGGGCCTTCGTTTCGCCCTTGGTTTGAGCCTGACTCATTCGTGTTTTCTCCCTTTGATGGCTGGTGGCGGCAGTCTCGCCTCCGCCGCCCGGATTGCAAGCCGATATTCGCGGTTTGCCGCGACCATCGGCCTCCGTTCGCCCCGCGCGCAGGATCACGCCGCCTCGGCGGACCGTGTCATCCGTGCGTAAAACTACGTATTCCGGGTATCGGCGGACGGGAGCGCCCTACTGTTCGGCCGCCGCCATATCGGCCGCCATCTTCGCCATCATCTTTTCGAAGGAGCCATTGCGGATCATCTCCCGCCGCTCCTCCAGCCCCCGATGCAACTCGCCGAGCACCTTCGCGGCATGCTCGTTCTTCTGGATCGCGGTCCAATACGCCGCGACGTTCGCGTTTGCAGCAATCGGGCTGTCGATGCCGACGGACGGCAGCACGTTCTCGACCAGGAAGAGACCCGGCACCAGCGCGCAATCGGCCATCGTGATACGGCCACAGCAGGCAAAGCCGTCCTTGCCGATCATTTTGTCGAGCGCCTTGACGTTGCGCACGACCTGCCCGCCGAGCAGTTCGCAAACACCTTCGTTGCGGGTCGCAGCGCGCGACTGGCCCGAGAGCATAAACATGTTGTTCATGATGTAGATGTCACCGACGCGCGCGAGTGTGCGGATGCGCGCCGTTTCGAGTGGCGTCGCGCCCAGCATCGACGGTTCCGGATAAATCTCTTCGAGATATTCTGCGATCACCTCGGACTCCATGATCGTCTCACCGCCGATGTCGAGCACGGGAATGCGGCCGATCGGAAACTCCTGCCGGAATTTCGGCGTGCCGAAATGCGCCGGCCGCTCCAGCGTGATATCGCTGATGCCTTTGACGTAAATCTGCAGGCGCACGCGCGCGGAGTAAGGGCTGAGATCGCCGGAATAGAGCTTCATGTGCGTTTTGTCTCCCGTAGCTATTATCGTTGTGGCGATGCGATCTCAGTTCGCGACGCGGATCAGCATCTTGCCGTTATTGAGGCCGGAGAACAGGCCAATGAGCCCCTCCGGTGCGCGCTCGAAGCCGTCCAGGATCGTCTCCTGATACTTCACGCGCCCGTCCTTGAGCCATCCCGTCATGTCGCTGACGAACTTCGCTTGAAGATGCGGAAAGTCACTCGCCACGAAACCTTCCATCCGCACCCGCCCGTAGATAAGCGCGGACAGATTGCGCACGCCTTCGCCGCCGCCGTTATAGGTCGAGATCATGCCGCATACCGGAATGCGGCCCCGCACATTCATGCGCGGCAGTGCGGCATCGAGATGTGCACCGCCGACATTCTCGAAATAGACGTCAATGCCCTTGGGCGTCGCCTCTCGCAGCGCTTTGGCCAGCGGCTGGGTTTTGTAGTTGATCACCGCATCCAGCCCGACTTCATCGCGGAGCCACGCGACCTTGTCGTCCGCACCGGTCGAGCCGACGACGTAGCAGCCTTTGATCTTGGCAATCTGCGCCACCACCGATCCCACCGCACCGCCGGCGGTGGAGACAAACACCTGCTCGCCGTCCTTGAGTGCACCGGTCTCGAGAAGGCCGCCATACGCCGTGAGCCCGGTGCCGCCCAGCGCGTGCATATAAACACTGAGCGACAACACCGGATCGGGCTTCAGCACTTGCATGCCCTTGCCGTCGGCGTTGAACCGCTCCTGCATCCCCGCGCCGTGACGCACGAGATCGCCTTCCGCGAATTTCGGATTGCGCGATTGCGTCACGCGGCCGATGCCGCCGCCGATCATCGCCACGTTCAGCGGCTGGTCCGCCGTCAGGCGCGGCCGCATGTAAGGATCGACGGACATCAGCAGATTCTGAACCTGCACCTCGCCATCGCCTGCGTCGGGAAGATCCACAGTCGCGACCGCGAAATCATCGGCGACGGGAATCCCGTTGGGCCGGCGGACGAGATGAATCTGTTTTGCTTTTGTCATGGTGGCTTCCTGCGCAATGTCCCTGTGCGCCGGACCTTGCCACGTCCGTTCGAAACAAACCAATGCGGCTAGCGCCTTGTCAGTACCCGACCGGCCGCATCTGTGAGAAAGGCGCGCTGTCGTCGATCCGCGCGATGAGCAGTTTGACGTCCGCGGCGCGCGTGATCCTGTCGATGGGGCTTGTGGCCGGGCTGCCATCCGCCACAACGCAGGCCTGCTCCTCATCCGCATAGGTCGCAGCCAGCGTCTTTTTCAACGACGTACCGTGATAAACCACCCGCATATCGCGCTGCTTCCACAGCGCCACCGCCTGAGAGATATCGGCGTGAAGCGCGGCAAGATTGCTCCGCGCCCTTGCGGCGGCAACGCGCGAGCCGTCTCGCGCATCGCTGCAGATCGAACGCATCATGACCTGCGTTTCATACACGGGATTGTACGCGAACCCGCCCTTGGACATCACGGCCCGCGCATACTCATAGAGATCGAGCGACGTGTTGTTGTACTGGAACCGGTTTGAATCCACGCCGGTGTCGGCCACGTTGCCGCGATACTGCTCGAGCGAGAAGTCTGCAATCGCACTGTTTGCGGCCAGAACCACATGCCCGCCGACATAAATCCCATCGGGCCGCAGCTGTGCACCGACGAGCTTCAGCGGCCGGAAGTTCTTGAACCCTCCGCCGAGCCAGAACGGACTCTTGGGGATATGCGCCCCGAAATTGCCGCGCGTGACGCTCTCATCCGGATGCGCGTCCATATAGAGGATGCTGCCATCGGCGGTGACGTCATAGACCACCATCACATGCCCGGTGATGTCGTAGATCGCGGTGCCGGCATGGATCGAACCCGGCTGAATCTTCGGCGAATAGAAATCCTGCATCCACGGCGCCTGCAGCGCGGGGTCCATGCGATAGGTGGCGGAATACACCTGATCGTGCATGCGCTGCAGAATGGCGACTGCGTCGAGCCCCATGCCGGTGTCGACAAGATCGCTGCGTTCGATAGGCGCGTTCGATGTCTTGCTGAAGCGAAGATCGTCGCCGGTGCCGGAGATGCGGCTGACGTATGAGAACGGAAGCCCGTTCTTCGACGCATAATAGGCGCGCAGCATGTAGACCCATTTCGCGCAATCGGCATGAAAGCTCAGCGTCGGCGGATCGCTGTCATGATAAAAATTCGCGGCGCTCCGCATACAGGCAGCCGTCGTCGTGCAGCCGCTGACGGCGATCTGGCGAACAAGCTCGCCGAAGCCTGCCTCGTCGGCCTGTGTCCATTCGGTCTTGCGAATACGCCACGGACCAGGCTGCGCCGGCGCAAGGACAACGCGCGCCGGAGAAGGCGGCGGGGCCACAACTTTCGGAACCGGGGCACAACTCGCCACCGCGATCCCGAGCGCAACCAAAACGGCACCAATAACTCTCACAGCCCACCCCTTATGAAAGAAGTGTAGGCTGAACGCAGGCGCGATCTAAAGAGCAGCAGACCGCACAATCGCGCGGTTAACCACGAGTTCCGCCGCGCTGTTGCACAATTTCCTCGGCGCCGTCGCGCTGCGAGGCCTGTAACCGGCTGTTACTTCGCCTTCGCCTTGGTCGTTTTGGCGGCAGGCTTGCTGACGGTCTTCTTTGCCACTTTCGGCGCTGCGGCCTTGGCAGTGGTATTTTTCTTCTCCGCAGCTTTCACGGGCTTCTTCGCCAAGCGCTTCGCAGGTGTCGTCTCGGCCTCGTCGTCCGTCGCATCGGCCTCTTCGTCCGTCGCTTCGGATTCGACGTCGGTCACTTCATCCGCCACTTCCGGCTCTTCATCCGCCGCGTCGTCCTCGTCGTCTTCGACATCCAATAGGGCGAGCTGAACTTCTTCTTTCGGCGCTTCGAGGACTGGCGTTGCCACACGTTCCGGCTGCACGCGTTCTTCCGTCATGGAGCGCGAGAGGCCGGGAGAAATACTCTCCAGAAATTCCGTCACATCCTCGTCATCTTCACAGATGCAGGTGCGGGTTGCCGTGGCCAGGATTGGGCCGTTGATCAACGTCGGGTTTTCGAAGACGCCGTTCCAGAATTCGTTCTGCCCGATGAACCGGTCGTCGAGGCGAAGCTCGTGAAACAGCGAATCGTATCGCCGCACCAGACTTCCTCCCGGCAGATACATGGAGAGCCTCTTGAGCTCTTCCACCTTCGGCGGTGTTGCAACGTAGTCGATGGCGCGCAGATCGAACGCGCCCTTGCGAAGCTCCGCCAAGGTGCGGACGGCGTAGTCGCTGGATGAGTCGTAATAGTATGTCAGCCGCGGTCCCGAACTCTGCGGCTTGGGCAGAAGAACTTTCCTCGCGGCCGGCGCTGGCGCAGGTGCAGACACAGGCGCCGGCGTTTCAAGCACCTTCAGATTGATCGCTTTCGGCCCTCTGGCATCTGGCGCCGTTTCGAACGCGATGCGCTGTCCGGGGATCAATCCCGCAATACCCGCTGCCGTCACCGAAGCAAGCGGGACGAAGACGTCCTTCCCACCATCGTCCGGCGACACGAAGCCGAATTTCTTGGCCGCGTTGAAAAACTTAACAATCCCGTTTGGCATCGACTTCCCACACAACCGCCACCCGCATCGCGCGCGATGGCATCAAACCTTTGAGGCTGGCTCCGTCAGAGCACAGAGCCGCGTTCGTCTTCTTTCGGAGAAATGATCCGGCAGTGAAGACATCCTGTCGCCCGGAGCGGTGCCCTTTGCTTCGGGCTATGCGAACGGGACGGCGTAGCCCCGACCGTGAGCGAACAAGCCATTGGTGCCCAGAAGAGGACTCGAACCTCCACGCCTCGCGGCGCTAGTACCTGAAACTAGTGCGTCTACCAATTCCGCCATCTGGGCACGGGCTTGGCTAAGGGGCGCGATGTTTAGGGGTGGTCGCGGACCCTGTCAAACCCCTTTCTGCCCCGTTGGTTTGGCCTCGACCGTCCCATATTCTGACCGCGATTGAGGGGTGTCGCAGCCGTCGTTTCCGGCACCCCGGATAGGATGTCAGGCGTGTTTCCGAGCGATGACGATGTGGCGGACTACCAGCAGGGTGGCGCAGTCTGTCTGCGCGGTGTCATCGATGCTGCCATGCTCGATCTGCTGCGCGCCGGGATCGACGCCAACCTCAATGCGCCCTCACCCCGCGCCAAGGTTGCGAGCAACACCGGCGATCCCGGTCTCTTCGTCGAGGACTTCTGCACCTGGCAGGAAAACTCCGCCTATCGCCGGTTCGTCTTCGAAAGCGGTCTTGGCGCCATCGCCGCGCGCCTTACGAAGAGCAAGACCGTGCGGCTCTATCACGATCATATGCTGACCAAGGAAGCCGGCACGCGGCAGCGCACGCCGTGGCATCAGGATCAGCCCTATTACAATGTCGATGGCGCGATGAATGTCAGCTTCTGGATTCCCGTCGATCCGGTGAGCCGCGCCGCTACGTTGGAGTTCGTCGCCGGATCGCATCGCGGACCTTGGCTGATGCCGCGCAGCTTTCGTGACAATCAGGCGATATGGTTTCCCGAAGGCAGCCTAGCCGATCTTCCCGACATCGAGGCCGACCGCAGCGCCCACACCATCCTCGGCTGGCCGCTCGAACCGGGCGATATCGTTGCCTTCCACATGCTGACCCTGCATGGCTCCGGCGGGGTCGAGCCGGGCACACGGCGTCGCGTGTTTTCGCTGCGCTGTCTCGGCGACGACATGGTGCATGCGCCGCGGCGCTGGGCGACCTCGCCGGAATTTCCCGGCCTCGACCGCGATCTGGCGCCCGGCGCGCCGATGGATCATCCGCTATTTCCGCTGTTGTGGCCTGCCGGAAACGCGACTCATGTGTAACCTCTCATCGGGCGAAGCACGCGAGGGGAAGCCATGCTGGTCGTAACCACCGAGAACATTCCGGGCTATCGCCGGACAGAAACGTTGGGTCAGGTGTTCGGCGTCATCGTCCGCTCGCGCGGTCTCGGCGGCAACATCATGGCGGGCCTGCGCTCCATCGTCGGCGGCGAGATCCACGAATACACCCAGCTCCTGGAGCAGAGCCGCAGGCAGGCGATCGACCGCATGGTCGCGAATGCCACCGCGATGGGCGCCAACGCCATCGTGATGATGCGCTTCGACTCCTCCGAGATCGGACAGTCGATGAGCGAGATCGTTGCTTACGGCACCGCCGTCGTTGTCGCGCCCGAGGACTTCAGCCGCAATGCTGCGTAGCGCTGTCCTCATCATCGGCATCGCCTGTTTTCTCGGCGGACTGATCGCGCTCTTCGCCGGTCTGTTCCCGCCGGCGTTCGTGTTCGTATTCTGGGGCGTGCTGCTCATCATCGGCACTATCCACGAGCGGGTACGCTACAAGCCGGTGGAGACACACCAGCCCGGCCCCGGCTGGGTGAAAACCGGCGAGAAGTTCTATGACGACGAAACCGGCAAACTGGTCACGGTCTACATCCGCCCGGAGACCGGCGAGCGATCCTATGTGGAGCAGCAATAGGCGGCGATTTGCGCGGTTTGCCTCGCCTCGCGCGTTCCCTTAATTAGCCATTCGATTTGAACGGGTTCCTCCATGAGCAAGCTTGTCACCATCTTCGGCGGATCGGGCTTTGTCGGCCGTAACACCGTGCGGGCGCTGGCGAAGGCGGGCTATCGCATCCGGGTCGCGACCCGGTACCCGAACCTGGCGCAGTTCCTGCCCCCGATGGGCGTGGTCGGCCAAATCCAGCTGTTCAAATGTGACATCACCGACGAGGCGCAGGTCGCCGCTGCCGTCAGCCATGCCGATGCGGTGGTGAACCTGGTCGGCCTCCTCGCCCCGGCCGGCGGTCACGGCTTTGAGGAAATCCACGTTGAAGCCGCCGAGGCGGTCGCCAAGGCGGCCCGCGCCGCCGGTGCGCGCAGCTTCGTGCAGGTCTCCGCGCTCGGCGCCGACACCGAATCGACCTCGTCCTATGCCCGCACCAAGGCGGAAGGCGAAGCCCGCGTCCGTGCCGCGTTCCCGGATGCCACCATCCTGCGTCCGTCCATCGTGTTCGGACCCGAGGACGCCTTCTTCAACCGCTTCGCCGGTCTCGCCCGCATGTTACCGGCGCTGCCGCTGATCGGTGGCGGCAAGACGAAATTCCAGCCGGTGTTCGTCGGCGATGTCGCCGCCGCGATCCGTGTGGCGCTCGACGATGTCTCGACGCGCGGCAAGCTCTATGAACTCGCCGGTCCGACGACCTACACCTTCAAGGACCTGATGCAGTTCGTGCTGGAGACGACGGGCCGCAGTCGTGCGCTGGTGCCGGTGCCGTTCTTCATCGCGACGATCAAGGGCGCGTTCCTCGGCATCCTGCCGAAACCGCTGCTGACGATGGATCAGGTGCGTCTGCTGAAGACGGACAACGTCGCGGCCGAAGGCTCGCTCGGTCTTTCCGACCTTGGCATTCAGCCCGATTCTATCGAAGCGATTGTACCGTCGTACCTCTGGCGCTTCCGCAGCAAGGGCCAGTACGAAGGCCTCAGCGCAGCGTCAGAAAGCCGATAAGCACCGCGCCGGCCGCGATGCGATACCACGCGAACGGCACCAGTCCGTAGCGGCCGACGAAATCGATAAAGCCGCGCACGACGATCCACGCGACGAAGAACGACACCACGAAGCCGATCGCGATCAGCATCGTGTCGGCAGAGGTCAGCGTGCGCCACTCCTTGTAGAGCTCGTAGGCCGATGCGCCGAACATCGTCGGCACCGCGAGATAGAACGTGAAGTGCGAGATCGCTTTGCGCTCGATAC
>DATAHD010000101.1:0-6183 GCA_036263395.1 Rhizomicrobium sp.
ATCGTGTCGCGTGCGCCGGCCTGGCTTTCGCTTGTGTTGATGAAGACAAAGTGATCGGCACCCATCCCACCGCGCAGCGTATCAGCGTCGGCGCCACCGATCAGGACATCGTCTCCAGCACCGCCGGAGAGCTGATCGGCGCCCTTTCCACCCGACAGCGTGTTGTTGCCGCTATTGCCGCTCAGATTGTTGCCCAGAGAGTTGCCGGTCAGCGAGATATTGCCCGAACCGAGCAGCACACCATCTTCGACGTTGGCCGAAAGCGTGAAATCGACGCTGGTGCGGATGGTGTCGTGACCGGCGTTCTCGGACTCCACCACCCTATCGCGCGTGTTGTCGACGATGTAGGTGTCGTTGCCGCCCTGCCCTTCCATGCGGTCCTGACCGCCCTTGCCGTCCAGGACATTGTCGCCCCAGCTGCCGGTCAGCCGGTTGTCGAGCGCATTGCCGGTCGCGTTGATCTTCCCGCCGCCCATCAGCACGAGATTTTCGAGCGTCGATCCCAGCACATAGGTGATGTCGGAGTAGACGGTATCGGTCCCTTCGCCGGCTTTCTCAACGACGACATCGTCCTTGTTGTCGACGTAGTAAGTGTCGTTGCCCAGACCGCCGGTCATGCGGTCGGCACCGGCACCGCCATCAAGACGATCGTTGCCCGTGCCGCCGTCGAGCTTGTCGTTGCCCGCGCCGGCATCCAGCATGTCGTCGCCTTCTGCGCCAACCAGTGTGTCGCTGCCGTCACCGGTGATGATCAGGTTGGCACTGTGATTGCCGGTTGCGCTGAAGTCCGCCGAACCCATGTAAGTGAGATTTTCGACACCCGCGACCAACGTCAGGTGGGTCAGCCCTGTGACCAGAACCGTGTCCCGGCCGCCTTTCGCGCTGTCTTTTTCCACGATGGTATCGGCGGCGTTGTCGACAGAGTACGTGTCGTTGCCGTCACCACCACGCATCTCGTCGGCACCGGCGCCGCCGGTTAGCACATCGTTGCCGTCGCCACCGACAAGGACATCGTTTCCGTCCCGCCCATCCAGTGTATTCGCCAAAGCGTTGCCGGTGATCGTATTGCCGAGAGCGTTGCCCGTTCCGTTGGCCGCGACGCCCTTGAGCGTCAGGTTGAGCGCACCACCGGCGAGCCGCGTGTTGAGTGCGCTGGCTTCCACGACATCGGGCTGGCTCGCGCTGCCCACACCGCCATCGGGTCCGGTACCAGGCGGCAGAAGCACACCGCCGCTCAAGATCTCGTTCAGCCAATACGTAATCGTTTCGACGCGCTCGTTCTGATTTCCGTCCTCGTTGAGGAAGCGGCCATTGACGATCTGGAAGCAAAGATGGCCAAGGCCATCGATCACATTGTCGACCGCATTCTCTCCGAACATCTGGGTCGTGGCGCCGTTGTTCTGAACCAGGTGCATGCCGTATTCGACATTCGTGTCGTCATCGCCATGCGCTTCCACGAATTGCTGGTAGATGTTCACGCGAATCCAGTCGTTCAGCGTGTAAACCTCTGACACGGTCAGATGGCCATCGGACCAGACGCCGGTTGCGTTCAGCGCCTGGAGGATAAGCTGGTTGGTCTCGTCCGCGGCCGCGGCGCCACCCCGCATCTGCAGGTCCGAGACGTTGTTGGCCAGGCCCTGATCCATCCCGATGATCTTGATGAGATCATCCAGATGCGTGCCCGTGGTGCCGACAGGCCCGTCATAGGGCTTTGGTATTCCGCCATCCGGCATCGGACCGTTGGCTAGTAGTGCCGCGTCGTAGTCTTCCGGCGAGGCGAAGAGCACATCGGGGCCAACCGTCTTGCCATCGATCTCAAACCGCAGACCGTCTGCACCGGCGTTCTGATAGTAGTAGAGGTCCAGCGCGTAGAGACCGGCCGACGTCGTCAGGTGCTGGCTGGTCGCATCGAAACCGCGCTCGCCGTTGTAGGAAGAGACGATGTTGCCGCCCAGGCTCAGGAGGAAACCGTCGTCGGACCGTACGGTGACCAGATGGTCGCCCTCTCCGATCCAGACGTATCCCTGAATGTGCAGGCCGACGGTGGTCATCTCCATGCTGGCATCGCCGTCGGTGACCGTGGCGTGACCGTCGAAGAACCGTGTGATCGTGTCGGAGGTGCCGAAGCCGCCGAAGGAAATTTCCTGAGCCGAGAAATGGCCATTTGCGCTTGAGGTAACCGTCTGCGCGATCAGATCGTTGATCGAGGAGAAGCTACCATCGCGGTCGAATATCTCGCCCGTAAGGCCCGTACCGGCGAGCACGGCGGGCTGCGCACTCGCGCGCACCGGAGCGCCAGCTTCCACTTGATCGAGTGGCCCCGATATGCCGATAGCATGCACCTCGTCGGCCGTCAGGGCGCGATCGTAAACGGTGAAGCCGGAGACCGTGCCGTCCAGATGGTTCGAGATCACGTCGGGATGCGCGTTGTCGCGATTCCAGTCGCTTCCGGCGAGGATCAGCGAACGGCTATTGGACTTCAGCCCGACCTGGATGTCGTACTCGGCAGCAACCTTCTCGCCGTTCAGATAGATCTGCAGTCCGTCCGGACCGAAACTCATCGCGAAATCGTATTGCCGTCCGGCTTCAATGACGACGTCACCGGCGTCGATCCAGTGGTCGGTCGTTCCGTCCTGAACCAGCACCGAAACATGCCCGTCGTGCACGAACGCCGTGACGTCACCGGCTTTGTTGCTGGCGCCATCCTTGGCGAAGAGAACGTGGTAGCCACCGTCGCCCGGCGCATTGGCCAGGAACTGGAATGCAATTGTGCCGCTCTTGAGAGCCGTAGCCGCAGCGCGCCCGAGGTCGAGCGCGCCAGTATCGCCATTGTCCGAAACGGGGGCTTTGTGCTTATAGACGACATCGTCCAGCAACGTCGACGGATCGACCGCCGTATGGCCGCTGGCAAGCGATCCATCGGCGAGATCCTTCTGCAGCAGCAGCGTCATCCAATCGGCGACATCCGAAACGGGCGCGCCGGCGTTGCCGTCTTCGTTTAATACGCGATCCCACTCCGTGCCGAAGCCGAGGTCGTAGATGCTTTCGGCGATGGTATCGACGGCACGTTCGAAAAACAGATAACCGCGCGCGCCGTCGCCCTCGACCAGGTGAAAGCCCGTCTCGACGCCATTCTGATCGTTGCCGTGCAGCGCGGTCCATTCCGCGAGATGGTTGGTCACGATCCAGTGGCCGAGATCGAGCATATCGATTGTGGTCAGGTCGCCGTCGTCTGCTATTCCGGTTTCGCGGATGCCTTCCACGATCAGCTTGTTCATGCCATCGGCAGCAGTCGCGCCATCGTTGATCTGGCGTTGCGAGAGGCGATCATTGAGACCGGTATCGGTGACGATGTTGTCCACCAACGCGTCAAGGCCAGTCCCCGTCGTACCATGCACTTGCGGATCGGCATGAGAATTGGCCAGCACG
This sequence comes from Rhizomicrobium sp., assembly GCA_036263395.1. GTDB lineage: Bacteria > Pseudomonadota > Alphaproteobacteria > Micropepsales > Micropepsaceae > Rhizomicrobium. The sequence continues at coordinate 3,430 of DATAHD010000101.1, forward strand.
CCAGCGCCCAATTCCGGCGCCAAAAGCTCATTGAGCCAGAAGGCAACATCGTCAAGCGCTACGCCGGAGCCCTCGAAACGGCCATCGATGATCTGGGAACCCATGTGGTAGAGGGCGTCGAAAATCGTATCGACCGCGTTTTGGTCGTAGAGAGTCGAGTTCGCACCTTCCCAGTGGACGTTCTGAAACCCCGTCTCGGTGCCGTCGATATTGTTGCCATATAATGCCGTCCAGCTGTCGAGATAGTGTCCGCGGATGTAGCGGTTCAGCGTGTAGATGTCCGCTGTCGTGATCTGGCCGTCGTTCGCCACGCCTGTGGCCGTCACGGCCTGCACGATGAGCAGGTTCATGCCGTCGGCAGAAGCCGCGCCCGTGCGCAACTGCTCTTCCGTCAGCCGTGTCGTAAGACCGCTGTCGCCGTAAAGAATATCGACAACCTGATCGAGACCCGTGTGGGTAGTTCCCGTAGCCATGCCAGCCTCCATGGTCGATGCGGAGATACATTCCGCACGAATTTGCATCGGTTCCCCCGAGACCCGACGCTAAGCGACTGTTTTGACAGGCTCAAGAAGACAAGGCCGATATCCCGTTTCTCTGTGACCAAAGACACACCGAACGTGCATCGGATTGATTCAACCTTTCTAAATGCGGTTGGGACCGCGTGGCGCGTCGGTGCGAAGTTCCCACTCAGCGTGCAGAGACCGAGTAGCTGCATTCCTGCACTCAATTATCGCTTGCAAGTTCAAGTGACTTGGAAACGCAACCCTGCTGTCATTGAACAAGTGCGCGCTACAGCTTCTAGAGCGTGGGCTCGAGCGCCTTCAATCGATATCCCACACCCTGTTCGGTGAGGATGAGTGTGGGCTGCTCGGGGTTGGATTCCAGTTTCTGGCGCAGGGTGCGGATGTAGATGCGCAGGTACTGCACGTCTGTCTCGGTGCCCCACACCTCACGCAGGATGAACTTGTGCGTCAGGACTTTGCCGGCGTGCGCTATCAGCAGGCGCAGGAGGTCGTATTCGCGCGGAGTGAGCTTCACCTCGGTGTCGCGCACTTTCACGATGCGGCGGACGAGGTCGACGGTGAGGTCGCCGCTGCGAAACAGCGGGCGCTCACCTTCCTGTTGCAGGCGGTGGCGGACGGCGGCGCGGATGCGGGCGAGGAGTTCGTCCATGCCGAACGGTTTGGTCACGTAGTCGTCGGCGCCTATGTCGAGCGCGGTCACCTTGCCGGTTTCGTCATCGCGACTGGACAGCACGATGACCGGCACGGTTGAGCCGCCATCGCGCAGGCGTTTCAGCACGGTCAGACCGTCAATGCCCGGCAGGCCGAGATCGAGGACCAGAACATCGACAGCGTTGCGCTGAAGCATGGCGAGGCCGGTCTCGCCGGTCTCCGCTTCCAGCACTGCGTAACCTTGCGCGTCCAGACTGGTGCGCAGGAACCGGCGGATTGCCGGTTCGTCGTCGATGACAAGAACACGTTGCTGCACACTCACGCGGCTTCACCTTCGATTTCGCGCGCCTCGGGAATCGGCAGCACGATAGCAAACACGGCGCCCTTCCCGTCTTCGCGGTTGGCCGCGGTGAGCGTGCCGCCCATCGCTTCGACAAAGCCGCGGCTGATCGCAAGGCCAAGGCCGGTGCCGGCGCGTTTGTGATCGGTCGCGCGCACGCGATAAAACTTGTCGAAGATGCGCTCCAGATCTTCGGCCGGAATTCCGTTGCCGCGATCGCTGACGCTGAGACGGATGTGGGTGCCGAGCACTTCGGCCTTCACCGCGATGGCGCCATCGTCCGCGGAATATTTCGCAGCGTTGTCGAGCAGATTGAAGATCGCCTGTTCGAACAGGACGGGATCGAGCTGCAGCATCGGCAGGTTGGACGGCAGCGACAGATCGAGCGGATGACCGGCGAGGACTTTGCCGGCGCGGCGGAGCGCACTGCCGATCACGTCGCCGACGTCGATCAGTTCCATACGCGGTGCGACAGCGCCTGACTCGAGCCGCGTCATGTCGAGCAGATTGGCGATGAAGCGGTTGAGGCGCTCCGCCTCCTCGAGAATCGAGCCGAGCAATTCTTCTTTCGCCGCCGCGCCCAGCGTATCGCTATAGCTTTTCAGGCTGCTGGCAGAACCCAGGATCGACGCCAGCGGCGTGCGCAGATCGTGGCTGATGGAGGTGAGCAGCGCAGAACGCAGGCGCTCTGTCTCCGCGCTCAACTTGTTGCGGTCGATATCGGCGGCGAGATTCACGCGCTCGATGGCGAGCGCAGCCTGATCGGCGAGCGCGTCGAACAGGCGGCGCTGGTCTGGCGTCAGCAGCGGTCCCGGCTGTTCGCTGTCGAGCCCCACCACGCCAACGGTGCCGCGGCCGGTGCGCATGGGCAGGAACAGCCACTTCGCGCCGGGCAAGGTGTTAGCGCCACGACCCGCCTCAGTGCCGTGTTCCCACACCCACTTGGCGGCGGCGACGTCGGCATCGGCCAGCATGTCTTCGGGCGGATAGCCGGCACGCACCGCAACACTCTCGCCTTCCGGCAGGAGGATCACGACGCGCAGGCTGAGCATCTGGGCGAACTGGAACGCCGTCGCCCAGAGCAGATCGTCGAGGCTGAACACCGCGGCGAGTTTGCGGCTGAAGAGGTAGAGGTCCTCCGTAGCCTTGGCGCGTTCGCGGGCGACGACGGCCTGCGCGCGGACACGTGCCGTCAGGTTGCTGGCAATCACCGCTACCACGGCGAAGAAGAACAGCGCG
>DATAHD010000102.1:0-3197 GCA_036263395.1 Rhizomicrobium sp.
ACCACTACCACTTCAGTCTTGCATACCACTCCGCAGCGATAGCTTTACCGGCATGTGTGGCGGGAACGTAGAATCTCTTCTGCACGCAATCGCGCGCAAAATTGTCCAGAGCGGTGCTTCCACTGGTCCTCTCCAGCTCGACGTCGTCAAGTTTTCCATTTGCCTTCACGGTGAAAAACAAAATGGTTTCCCCGTGGATGCCTTCGGTGCCAGCCGGCTTGAGTGCGCATGCGTCTTCGTCCCCACGCACCATCGGCATCGTTGTGAATGGGCTCTCTGACGGCATGACCCACTGCACGGCGGCTTTCCACGGGAGGTCTACGGGAACTGTGTCTTGGGTTGCCGGCTTGTACTTCCAATGGCTGGCGCAAGCCGCTGCGGCGTTGTCCAACACAGCAAACCCGCTTGATTGATCGATCCGAATATCGCGAGTCCCACCTTCTTTGGTCACGGTGAAGGCCAGTACTGTTTTGCCTTGCTCATTCAGGATCAGGGCTTCAATCGGGTAGTAGTTGCTGCACGTGTGCGGCTTACCGATGGATTTGGTTTGTTCGGACGGCGCGTTTGTTTCGTCAGCATTTGCTTGCGTTACTGAGCTGGCCAGAACCAATGATGTCAAAATGAAAGCAAGACGCACGCCGACAACTCCTGCACGAAAATTTCAGGATCGCAGCATAGAGTTAGGGCGCGTCTGCATCAAATATCCCGCACCACGCGCCGCACACCCGGTATGCCTAGCGCCGCTTCAAAGTCCGGTGCCGTCTTGTCCTCTGCGAACACGAATCCGGCTTTCGCATAGGCCCGTGCGCCCGGCTCGTTGCCCATGAAGTAGCTGATCTGCGCGCGTTTGAATCCCTTCGACCGCGCCACACCGAGGTCGGCGTCGATTAGCTTCTGCACCAGCCCGCGCCCGCGATACTCCGGCTTCGTTGCCACGTTCTCGATCGTCCATGCGCGGGGCTCGCTGGTGGCGGGGGAGACGATGAACCGGCCGCGCGGCCAGAACTCCGCCTGCTCGGCGCGCGGGATGTCCATCTTGTCTCCGGCCTCGGTCATCGCCGCCATCGAATTGGCATAGACCGATCCGTCGCCAAACCCGCACAGCGCCGACGCCACCACGCCATCCACCTCAGCCACATGGAACAGCGACCAGTGCCACCACGACACCGCCTTGGCGAGGGCAAGGTACTTCGCGAATTCGAAACAGAAGTCGTCATCCCGCTGCAGTACGATCTCGAACCAGCCGCGCTTCAGCTGGCTGCGCGAGGCCATGACGGACGCCCACCCGAGGAAGGCGGCATCGTCGGGTGTGGCTGGGCGGATGATGGTCGGCATGCAACAACCCTAGCGCAATTCGCCGTGCCCCGGACAACGGCCATTGAACCCAACCGTCCTGGCCGGTAGATAGCGTTGTCCAAGCGCAGAGGGGTTGTCCCACAGTGGTGAATACCGGTCGAACGCGTTAGCACGCTCACCGATGCCGAGGCTCTCCGCCTCAGCCGGTGATGACGCATGCCGTTTTCGATCCACCACAAGTCACCGGGATTCCCATGGCCTACCTCCATAACCGTACTGTCAATCTGCTCAATCTCCACTATTGGATCGCCTCGCTCGCCATGTCTGGCGGCGGCGCGTTCTTCTCCGTCTATCTCCTGAAGGCCGGCGTCAGCCTGCCGGGCGTGCTGCTCAGCCTCGCGGCGATGTTCCTGCTACGGCTGGTCATCCGCAGCGGCCTGCTCACCATCGCGATCCGCACGGGCTTGCGGCCGCTGCTGATCGTCGGCTCGCTGTTGATGGGGGCAAGCTATCCCTTCCTCGCGGAGGTGCAGGGCGTCGGCATCAGTCTGTTCATCCTGGTTCTGGTCAGCGCCATCGCCGACACGGTCTACTGGCCGACCTATCACGCCTACTTCGCGGCGCTCGGCGATGAAGACCATCGCGGGCAGCAGCTTGGTCTGCGCGAGGCGATGAACGCCACGCTGGGCATTGCCAGTCCGCTCGTTGCCGGCTGGTTACTCGTCACCCGAGGACCGCACGTCGCCTTCATCGCCACAGGCATCGTTCAGGCGCTGTCCGCAATCCCGTTGTTCTGGACGCCCGATGTGCCGGTGGCACGCCATGCACCGGGCGCGTTCCGTGCGGTGTTGCCAAGCGCAGGCATCTTCATCGGTGATGGCCTCAGCACGGCGGGGTACGTCATCGCTTGGCAGATCGTCCTGTTCGTCAGCCTCGGGCAGAACTTCATGGCCTATGGCGGCGCGCTCGCGGTCGCGGCACTGGTCGGTGCGGTGGGCGGTCTTCTGCTCGGTCGCATGATCGACACAGGCAACGGCGCGCGCGCGGTGCCGTTGGCGATCGGTCTGAATGCCGCCGTTCTTTTGATGCGCGCCTTGGTGCCGGAGCATCCGGCACTTGCCATCGCGGCCAACGCGCTCGGTGCGCTCGTCACCTGTCTCTACATCCCGACGATGATGACGGCGGTCTACAATCGGGCAAAGCGGTCGCCCTGTGTCATGCGCTTCCACATCGCGGCGGAGGGCGGTTGGGACATCGGCATCGGATCCGGACTTTGCCTCGGTGCGTTGATCGTCTGGCTGGGCTTTTCGATGTCCTACGTCATTCTGATCGGGTTGATCGGTCTGGCGATGGTGTTCGTCCTGCTCCGCCGCTACTACGCGGAGCATCCGTCAGAGGCGGTAGACGCGTCACTGCAGGCCGATGAGTTCCATCCTCATCCGGCCGAGACGCCGAAGATGTGAACCGCCGTCGCGCCATAAACACGCGTATCGGGTGGGGCGAACCCTTCGGCAGCGAAGGTTTCGCCCTCCGCCGTTTCCACTACCAGTACCGCGTTGGGCGATAGCCAGCCGCCGTCGCGCAGACCCGTCAGCGCCTTCTCGGTCAGCCCCTTGCGATACGGCGCGTCGAGAAACACCAGATCGAACGGTCCACCGGCGCCCGCGCCCAGCCGCCCAAGGTCCGTCGCATCACGCCGCCAGATCTTCGTCACGCCGGTCAGCCCGAACGCTTCGACATTGGTGCGGATCACCGCGCGGCTCTCCGCGCTATCATCGACGAACAACGCATAGGCCGCGCCATGGCTGATCGCCTCGATCCCCAGCGCCCCAGTGCCGGCAAACACATCGGCAACCTTCGCGCCTTCGAGCGAGAACCCAACCCCGAAATCGTTGTGCATC
>DATAHD010000103.1:0-3474 GCA_036263395.1 Rhizomicrobium sp.
GCGCTGGGCAGGATTGTAGCGCCACGCTTTCGCGCAGAGGATCGCCGCATCGTCGAGACCGCCATTGCCGCTCGACTGCGCAACCCGGATGCCGCGGACCTTGCCGCTGGGCGTGATCGTGAAGGCGAGCTGTGTCGTGCCCGTGACGCCGGCAGCTTCGAGACCCGGCGGGTAGTATTGATAGCAGGAGTGCGGATTCGAATCGTAACTGGCAGCGGCAGCCGGTACGGCACTCAATGCCAGCAAGGAGATCGAAGCAAACGCTGTGTGCATCATCGCTAAAATCCTTTCAGGTCGGGATCGAGTGTCTGGCCGGGATCGAGCTGAACGCCAAAGCTGTTGAGGATCATCGACACCTGGGTGTACTGGCCGGCGGTGAACACAACGTCCATGCACTGCTTGTCGCTGAAATGCTCTTTTAGCGCTTTCCAGGTCGCATCCGTGATGAACTGATCGTGATGCAGTTCGTCGCTTGCCGTGATGAGCGCGGCGTCGGCAGCGCTCCAACCGGCACCGGCGCCCTGCTTGATGCGCGTGCATTCGTCGTCGGTGAGGCCTTCGCGCTTGCCGATGCCGACATGCTGCGTCCACTCATAACCAGACTTGCAGAGATAGCCGATGCGCAGGATCACGATCTCCCGCTCGCGCCGGCAGCGCGTTGCGCTTGGAGAGTACGTAATTGCCCCAGCCGAGGAACGCCTTTATCGCCTTGGGCTCGCGCACCAGCGTGCGGAAGATGTTGAGCACGCGCCCACCCATCGGCTCGAGGATTTCCTTCTGCTCTGGTGTGAATTCCGCGTCGGACAGCGGCTTGATGCGTGGCTCAGTCAGTCTCACAGATTGGCTCCCTTGGACGATTGTTTTGCGCAAAGCCTAACCGCCCCGGGGAAGAAATCCAGCACCTCCCGCAAGGGCAGACTTTTGTACGGCGGCGGGGTACATCCCTGCCGTTTCATGGGTAGTAGCGGCATGGATGCGATCATCATTGGCGGCGGGCATAACGGGCTGGTTTGCGCCTTCTATCTGGCGCGTGCGGGGCTGAAGGTCACCGTGCTGGAGCGGCGCGATATTCTGGGCGGCGCTGCGGTGACGGAGGAGTTCGTTCCAGGCTTCAAGAACTCGACCGCCAGTTACACCGTTTCGCTGCTGAACCCGAAGGTGATCCGCGACATGCGGCTGGCCAAACGGGGCCTCAAGATCGTTGAGCGGCACATCTCCAACTTCCTGCCACTGAACGACCGCGAATATCTCGCGGGCACGTCGCCAGAAGAAGTCGGCAAGTTCTCCAAGAAAGATGCGGAGACGCTTCCCTATTACTTCGCGCGAATGGAGACGATTGCCGACGTGCTGCGTGAGCTCGTGCTGCAGACGCCGCCGAATGTCGGTAGCGGCGGCTGGCGCGAGGCGATTCCGGAGCTGATCAAGAGCGCCTTCATGGCGCGGCGCGTCGCCGGGCTCGGCATTGCGGAGAAGCGCGATCTGCTTGCGCTGTTCTCGCAATCCGGTGCTGAGTGGCTGAACGGCTGGTTCGAGAGCGACCCGATCAAGGCCCTGCTCGGCTTCGATGCCATCGTCGGCAACTATGCGAGCCCTTACACACCGGGCTCCGCCTATGTGCTGCTGCACCACGTGTTCGGCGAGGTGAACGGACGTAAGGGCGCGTGGGGTCACGCCATCGGCGGCATGGGCGCGATCACCCAGCGCATGGCCGAAGCCTGCCGCGAACACGGCGTGGAGCTGCGCACCAATGCGGCAGTGCGCGAGGTGATCGTCGAGCACGGCAAGGCCGTCGGCGTCGTGCTGGAAGGCGGCGAGAGCGTCCGCGGCCAGCGCATTATCTCCAATCTCAATCCGAAGCTGCTCTTCACCAAGCTGGTGGATGGCGGCGCACTCACCACCGATTTCCGCGAGCGCATGGAGCGCTATCGCTGCGGCTCCGGCACGTTCCGCATGAACGTCGCGTTGTCGGAGCTGCCGCGCTTCACGTGTTTGCCGGAGGCGGGGCCGATGTTGAATGCGGGCATCGTGATGGCGCCGAGCCTCGACTACATGGATCGGGCTTACACCGATGCACGGGCGACGGGCTGGTCGAAAGAGCCGATCGTCGAGATGCTGATCCCATCGCTGGTTGACGACACGCTGGCGCCGGCGGGCAAGCATGTCGCGAGCCTGTTCTGCCAGCAGGTGCAGCCGGAATTGTCTGGCGGCCGCTCGTGGGATGCGGTGAAGGATGAGGTCGCGCAGCATATGATCGCGACGGTCGACAAATTCGCGCCTGGCTTTGCGCAGTCGGTGATCGGGTATTCGGCGCTCTCGCCGCTCGATCTGGAGCGGGTGTTCGGACTCGTCGGCGGCGACATCATGCATGGCCGGCTCGAGCTGGATCAGATGTTCAGCGCCCGGCCGACCTTAGGTCACGGGAATTATCGCAGCCCGATCAAGGCGCTCTACATGTGCGGCTCTGGCACCCATCCGGGCGGCGGCGTGACCGGTGCGCCGGGACACAACGCGGCGCGGGAGATTTTGCGCGATGCGGGGAAGCGGTTCGCTTAGTCCCCTCCCCCTCCACTCGGTGGAGGGGGAAAACCTCACGCCCCCGTCCTCTCTTTGAAGAACTGGATCACGCGCTGCTCGGTCTTCTTCGTCGGGCCTTCGGGGTCGTCGTCGCGGAGGTTGATCGTCAGGACCGAGTGCGCCGCCATAGGGCCGGGGGCGGCGTCTTTGGGGTCGAGTTCGATGGCTTCAAACTTGTCGCCGAAGGTCTTCTTGTAGGTCTCGAACCGCTCCGGCTTCACGAACGGGTCGCCGTGGAAGCGCAGGCCGATCATCGACAAGCCCTCATCGGCGAAGCGACGCTTGGCGCAGGCGACCTCTTCCGGCGAGACGCCCATCGCCGCCTCGCGCACCTTGTTGCCGAAGCCGAGCGGCAGCGACGGCTGCGACAGCACCGGGGCGACGACCGATGATTCTGTCATCATCGCGAGCGCGAAATTGCCGGTGAAGCACATGCCGACGGCGCCGACGCCCTTGCCGCCGCAGTCCTGATGCACCTTGCGGGCGAGCGCGCGGCACCAATCGACAATCGGGCTCGACTTGTCGGTGGCCCAGACATTGAACTCGCGGCTGATGCAGATGCCTTTGAGCATCTGGCCGAGGCCATAGAGCGGCGTAGGATTGCGGCCCGCGGTGCCGAACAGGTTCGGAAGATACGCGGTCATACCGGACGCGGCGACGTGATCGGCGAAGCGGATCACCAGCGGATGCATGTTCGGCATCTCATGGATGATGATGACGCCTGGTCCCATGCCGCGCTTGTAGACCTCGCGCGACCAGCGTCCGTCGCTGAATGCAAAGCGCGTGTAGTCTTTCAGAATATCGGTCGTCATGTGCCCCTCGAATGCGATTGCCCATTGCGAGGTTAAGCGGCTTCGCCACAAATGTGCAGCAGGAATCGGGAACAAAGCCTCCATGTCC
>DATAHD010000104.1:0-15574 GCA_036263395.1 Rhizomicrobium sp.
CCGTCCGCTGCGACGATCAGGTCGGCACTGTCCGTACACGGCGCACCAGCACGTGAAGTGAAGTGCGCCGTACCGTTCTCCTCGACCCGGACGACTTCGCGGTCGAGGTGAATGTGGGCATCGCCAATCCGCTCCCGCAGCGCGGCGTAGAGCAGCATCTGCAAGGCGCCACGATGGATGGAATATTGCGGCCAGCGATAACCGGCGGCGAGGCCGCGCGGCTCGCTCCAGATCTCCTGACCGAAGCGGTTGGCATAGCGCAGCTGCGCCGTCGGGATTGCGTTCGCCGCGATGCGGTCGGCAAGTCCAAGCTCGGTCAACTCGCGCACTGCGTGCGGCAACAGGTTGATACCGACGCCGAGCGGCTTCAGCTCGGGAACCGCTTCGTAGACATCGACCGCAATGCCGGCCGCATGCAGGCTCAGCGCAGCCGACAACCCGCCGATTCCGGCCCCGATCACGATCACCCGCATGCCGCCGCTCCTTGTGCCGCAGAACTAGGCAACGGTTTCCGGCACGACGCAACGCCGCGCGCACTGGCGCGCTCCGCCTCAGCCGATAAGATGGTGGGCAATAACGATAATATCTTCTGGGAGACGCCTGTGACCTTTACCGCCCGTGTGTGGAGCTAGCCATGTCCGCACTTGGAAATCCTGCGATGGAAATCATCTCCATCGGCCGTAACCTTGCGAACTGGGCGGCGAAGAAGCCGAACGCCCCGGCGATCACCTGCGAAGGCGAAACCCGCACCTTTGGCGAGTTGCACAAGCGCACCAACCGCATGGCGCGCGGCCTGCTGGCGCAGGGCGTGAAGCTGGGCGACTTCGTCACCATCGCGACCCCGAACAGCATCGGCTTCCTGGAGACCAACTTCGCCCTGTGGAAGATCGGCGCGACGCCGCAGCCGGTCTCCTGGCGCCTGCCGCCGCACGAGATCAACGCGATCATCGAATTGGCCAACTCGCCGATCATCGTCAGCAACAACGCGGCGATGCAGGGCGCCAACAAGCCGATCGTTTCGCCGGATGCTCTGCTGGCGGTAAGCGACGACGACAGTGATCTGCCCGATGCCATCGCGCCAACCTGGAAAGCACCGACCTCCGGCGGTTCAACGGGACGGCCGAAGCTGATCCTCTCCGGCACGCCTGGGATGGTGCCCGCCGGCGACAATCCGGAATACGCACTGTGGCGCTTTGGACCGGACGACGTCTGCCTTATGCCGGGCCCGCTCTACCACAACGCCCCGTTCGGCCTCTCCTCCTCCGCGATCAATGCCGGTTCGCATCTGATCCTGATGAAGAAGTTCGACGCGGAAGAAACGCTGCGCCTGATCGAACAGTTCAAGGTGACGTGGCTCTACGTCGTGCCGACCATGATGAGCCGCATCTGGCGCGTGGAAGGCCGCGAGAAGTACGACGTGTCTTCGCTCCACACCGTCTGGCACATGGCGGCGCCGTGCCCGCCCGTGCTGAAGGAAGGCTGGATCGGCTGGATCGGCGGCAAGAAGATCATGGAGCTCTACGCCGGCACCGAAGCGCAGGCCGCCACCATTCTCGATGGCGACGAGTGGATGGCGCACAAGGGCTCAGTCGGCAAAGTGCAAGGCGCCGGGGAGATGAAGGCGTTCTCACCTGACGGCAAGATGCTCGGCCCGAACGAGACCGGCGAAATCTTCATCCGCCGCGATCCGACGTTGCCGCCATCCTACCGCTATGTCGGTGCCGAAGCGCGCACGATGGTCGGCGGCTGGGAAAGCCTTGGCGATATCGGCTGGTTCGATGAGGACGGCTATCTCTATCTCGCGGACCGCCGCACCGACATGATTCTGGTCGGCGGCTCGAACGTCTATCCGGCAGAGATTGAAGCGGCGCTGGATGAACATCCGCTGGTGTCTTCCAGCGCGGTGGTTGGCCTGCCGGACGAAGACCTCGGCAACCGGCTGCATGCGATCATCCATCCGCGGCCGGGTCTGAATATCGACGAGCTGCACAAGCACCTCGCCGACCGTCTGGTCACCTACAAGCGACCGCGCACCTTCGAGATGGTAGATGAGCCGGTGCGCGACGACTCCGGCAAGGTACGCCGCACAGCGCTGCGCGATGAACGGATTGCGAGGCTGAAGAGCTGATGAAGCGCACCGGCCGGCTTACAGTCTGGGCTCTTGGCTGGCTGGTTGCCGGAACGGCGCTTCCGATTCTGTGGGCCGTCGTTGGATCGAATATCTCGCCGATTGGCGGTGTCGTATCCGGCGTTCTTCTTGTGGCGGCGATTGTGGGTAGCCTGGTTTGGGTGTTGTTGGGAGGATTGGGTAAGTCAAAATGAGTGCACAAGGTATGGCCGCGCCGGGAGAGCCGGCAGAAGAACTGATCTCCATCGGCGCCCGGCTGGCGCGCGACGCGCAAAACCATCCCGATGACATCGCGGTGGTGTTTGAGGAGAAGAGCCTCACCTGGAAGCAGCTGCATCAACGCTCCAACCGGATCGCGCGCGGCATGGAAGCGAAGGGCGTGAAGCTCGGCGATTTCGTCACCATCGCGCTGCCGAACTCCATCGACTTCATCGAAGCCTGCTATGGCTGCTGGAAGGTCGGTGCGGTGCCGCAGCCGGTGTCCAACCGTCTGCCACTGGCCGAGCTGCAGGCGATCGTCGAACTCGCCGCCCCGCCGATCGTCGTGAACAACGTGCCGCTCGACTGCGGCAAGCCGGTGCTTGGCATCGACGAGCTACTGGCGCTCAGCGATGACGACAGCGATCTCGACGACCGCATTGCGCCGTCATGGAAAGCACCGACGTCCGGCGGCTCAACCGGACGTCCGAAGTTGATCGTGTCGGGGCAGGCGGGTGTGGCGAGCGGCCTTGCGGCGCAGTTCTGGCGCATCAATCCGGACGATACCTGCCTGATGCCCGGCCCGATGTATCACAACGGCCCGTTCATCACGGCGTTCGGCGCGCTGCAGGTCGGCGCGAAGCTGATCCTGATGAAGAAGTTCGATGCCGAAGGCGTGCTGCGCGAAGTCGACAAGCACAAGGCGACGTGGGTCTACCTCGTGCCGACGATGATGGGCCGCATCTGGCGCCTGCCGGAAGATGTGCGCGCGAAGTACGACGTGTCGAGCCTCAAGACCGTGTGGCACCTCGCGGCGCCTTGCCCCGCATGGCTGAAAGAAGCGTGGATCAACTGGCTCGGCAGCGAAGTGATCTGGGAGCTGTACGGCGGCACCGAAGGCCTCGCCTCTACCACGTTGTCGGGCACAGAGTGGCTGAAGCATCGCGGCTCGGTCGGCAAGGTTGCGGCCGGTGGCATCATGAAGGCGTTCGGACCTGACGGTCAGGAGCTGCCGATCGGCCAGACCGGTGAAATCTACATGAAGCGCGATGTCGGCATGCCGGCGAGCTACCGCTATATCGGCGCGACTGCGCGCACTTTGCACGATGGATGGGAGTCCATCGGCGACATCGGCTGGTTCGATGAGGACGGCTACCTCTACCTGGCCGACCGCCGCACCGACATGATCCTGGTCGGCGGCGCGAACGTCTATCCGGCGGAGATCGAGGCGGCACTGGAGGAGCATCCGCTGGTGCAATCGAGCGCGGTGATCGGCCTTCCCGATGACGACCTCGGCAACAAGGTGCATGCCATCGTGCAGCCGCGCGACGGGCTGACACTGGAAGACCTCGAGAAGCATCTCGCGGATAAGCTCGTCATCTACAAGCGCCCGCGCACGTACGAGTTCGTGACGGAGAACGTGCGCGACGACGCTGGCAAGGTGCGCCGTACGGCGCTACGTGACGAACGCATCGCGAAGATGAAGACGGGCGGATGATTTTGCTCGAGGTGGTTGCCGCTCTTGATCGTTTTGACGAAGACCAAACGGTCTACGTCAGGGAGCCTTGGCTTCCGAATTCCCTGGCGACGGTCCAACTGGAACCAGAGGCAGGCGGCCTACCTGATGCAGCGGCCGAGCACGGCATGCAATACTTTCTCGAAGTCAGTGTTGCTCGCGAGGTTATCGAAGACTGGTCCAAAACGCAGGAAGCCGAGCCGAAGCTTGAAGCGAAAACCGAGAGACTGATTCAATACGCAATCAACGATGCTTAGCACCAGGGGAGATACAACATGGCAATACTGAAACGTCCTGACGGTGTGAACCTCTACTACGAGACCCATGGCGAAGGGCCGGTGATCCTGCTCACGCACGGCTACTCCGCCACGTCGCAGATGTGGCGCGGGCAGATCGAGCCGCTGAGCAAAGGCCACAAGCTCATCCTGTGGGACATGCGTGGTCATGGGCAATCGGACTCGCCGGCGGACCAATCCCTCTACAGCGAGGAAGCGACCGTCGAAGATATGGCGGCGCTGCTTGATACCGTCGGTGCGAAACAGGCCATCGTCGGAGGGCTCTCGCTCGGCGGATACATGTCGCTGGCGTTCAATGCGACGCATCCCGATCGTGTGAAGGCGCTGCTGATCATCGACACCGGCCCCGGCTACAAAAAGGATGAGCCGCGCGAAGGCTGGAACGTCAACGCGCGCAAGACCGGCGACCGCTTCGAGAAGAATGGCCTCGGCGATCTCAAATCCGGTAGCGCCGAACGCGCCACCGCCGCGCACAAGGATGCGATGGGGCTCGCCCGCGCGGCACGCGGGATGCTGACGCAGAAGAACGCGCGCGTGATCAACTCACTGCCCGACATCAAGGCACCGTCCATCGTCGTGGTGGGCGAGAACGACACGCCATTCCTGGCCGCCAGCGACTACATGGCAACGAAAATCCCGCACGCCACCAAGGCCGTGATCCCGAACGCCGGACACGCGGCCAACATCGACAACCCCGCAGACTTCAACAAAGCTATCGTCGATTTCATCGGCGGCCTCGCCGCCTAAAGGAGAAACACCACATGTCAAATATCGCCAACGACGAACGCATCGATCCGCGTATCCGCGCCATGTTTGGCGCGATGGACATCCCGACCGGCGGCGACGCCAAGGACCGCGCGCAGGTTCTGGCTGACGCCAAGGAGATGCGGGAAAAGATGGGGCCGATTGCGGCCCTGTTCGATGCGTTCGACACCGAAGAGGTCGCGCCGTCCAAAGGTCTGAAAGTCGAAGTCCTCGAATTCCGCAGCGATCCGGACGGCAACACGATCAAGATCCGCTACATCCGCCCGGACAACAACGAGAAACTGCCTTGCATCTACTACATTCACGGCGGCGGCATGGCGCAGATGTCGTGCTTCGACGGCAACTATCGGTCGTGGGGCAAGATGCTTGCGGCGAACGGGGTCGCGGTCGCGATGGTCGACTTCCGCAACTGCGTGACGCCGTCATCGGCGCCGGAAGTCGTGCCATTCCCAGGCGGTCTGAACGACTGCGTCTCCGGCATGCGCTGGGTGCACGAGAATGCGCGCCGGCTCAACATCGATCCCGACCGTATCATCATCGCGGGCGAGAGTGGCGGCGGTAACCTGACGCTCGCGACCGGCCTCAAGCTGCTGAAGGACGGGGACATCGGCATCGTGAAAGGCCTGTATGCACTCTGCCCGTACATCGCGGGTCAGTGGCCGGCGCCGAACAGCCCGTCGTCGATCGACAACAACGGCATCCTGCTCGACCTACACAACAACCGCGGTGCCATGGGCTATGGCATTGAGGCGTTCAACGCCAAGAACCCGCTCGCATGGCCGGGCTTTGCGACCGAGGCCGACGTGAAAGGCTTGCCGCCGACAATCATCAGCGTGAACGAACTCGATCCGCTGCGCGACGAGGGCATCAACTTCTACCGCCTGCTGCTGAAAGCGGGCGTGACGACGCGTTGCCGCCAGGTGATGGGCACGATCCACGGCACGGAAATCTTCCCGGCCGTCTGCCCGGACATCAGCCGCGATACCGCCGCCGATATCGCACATTTCCTGAAAAGCTAATCGCCAGATCGAAGCGAGAAGGCCGCTCCTCACGGGGTGGCCTTTTTCGTTGTCCGGTGGTCACACAAAGCAGAAGGGCCGCCCCTAGCGGGACGGCCCTTCCATTGTCTGCCGCGGTTGCGTCAGACGATTCACACGTCCGCTGTTAGCGGGCTGCCTCGTAGAAAGACGAGATCCAGCTCACCGACATCGACGACCGCGGATGAAGACAATGAGACACTGGATCACCTCCTTTCGAAAATTGTTGCGACACAAAGAAGATAGGATGCGTTGCATCATTCGGCAAGCGGCTTGACGGCAACACTTTTGCGCGCGTTAACAGGCTGATGGATGACACCGGGAACCCGAACGGCCCTTTCTTCCTGCGCTTCAACTGGCCGGACGAGGCCCAGTTGCCGCGCGAGATCGAACGCGCAAGTGCCGATTTGGGCCGCGCCCGTGCGGCCGGCGACCAGCCGAACCAGCTCAAGATGGCGAGTGTCCTCGGCAATATGCTGACGACAGCCCGGCAGGAGCAGTCGGCGGTCGACCTGCTCGAATGGGCGTTGCCGCTGGCCTATGCGCTCGGCGACAAGAAGGAAGAAGCGGGCGTCCTCCTCAATCTCGCTACCGCGCGGCAGTACCTCGGTCAGCGCGATCAGGCGCAGATTCTCTTTCAGCAGGCGCTCGAACTGGCGCAGGATCAGCGCGAGCCGGAATTGGAGGCGTTCGTGCAGCATCACCGCGGCCGCTGCTATGCCGAGCAGAACCGGATTGTGGAGGCGCGCCTGTGTTTCGACCGCGCGCTAAAGCTGCGGCTGCAGGTTGGCAGCGATCGCGCCAAGAATTCGCAAAAGGCGCTGGACGAACTCGACGGACGCTGAATCCGGCGTGCAAAACACAAAACCGCCGCTAGTATGTTAGCGGCCCATTGGGGAGTGAGAAGGCATGGGACGCGTACAAGGCAAGGTCGCACTGGTCACCGGCGGCTCCAGCGGCATCGGCCGCGGATCGGCGCAGCTGCTGGGGCAGGAAGGGGCGACCGTCGTCGTGACCGACATCATCGACGATGCCGGCAAGGACACCGTCGCCGCGATCAAACGCGCAGGCGGCGATGCGATCTATCTGCACCACGATGTCACCAGCGAGGACCAGTGGATCAAGGTGATCGGCGAGATCAAAAGCCGGTTCGGCAAGCTCGACATCCTGGTCAATAACGCCGGTATCGCGATCACCGGGCCGATCATCGACATGACGCTCGAGAACTGGCGCAAACAGCAAGCGATCAACCTCGACGGCGTGTTTCTCGGCACCAAGCACGGTATCCCGCTGATGGCGGCAGGTGGCGGCGGTTCGATCATCAATATTTCGTCGGTTGCGGGTCTGAAAGGCTCGGCCAATCTTGCGGGCTACTGCGCCACCAAAGGCGGCGTGCGCCTCTTCACCAAAGCAACGGCGATGGAATGCACCAATGCCGGTTACAACATCCGCGTGAATTCGATCCATCCGGGCCTGATCGAAACGCCGATCTGGAACGCGATCATCGTGCCGGGCAGCCCGGCGGGCGCCAACGCGCCGAACCTCGACGAGCTGTCGAAGGGCGCGGTGCCGATGGGCGTGAAGGGCGTGCCGCACGACATTGCGGAGGGCGTGCTGTTCCTGGCGAGCGATGCCTCGCGCTACATGACGGGCACGGAGCTCGTCATCGACGGCGGACTGATGACGAAATGACGATGCCAAGCTACGTGAGCGGGACCTCCAAGGTCCCGCTGATCGGCGAGACGATCGGTGCAGCGCTCGAACGGGCGGCGCGCGAGCATGGCAATCGTACCGCGATCGTCTCGCGGCACCAGAACGTGCGCATGACCTATGCCGAGCTGAACGAGAAGGCGGATGCGCTGGCGTCGGGTTTTCTCGGGCTTGGGCTGTTGCCGGGCGACCGCGTCGGCATGTGGGGCGCGACGTGCTGGGAGTGGATCGTCACGCAATTTGCGGCTGCGAAGGTCGGGCTGATCCTCGTCACGGTGAACACCGCCTATCGCAAGTCGGAAGTCGAATACGCACTGAACAAGGTCGGCTGCAAATCCATCGTACTGATGGCGGGCCATCGCGGCGCCGATTACGCCGGGATGCTGGAACAGCTGACAGACGAGAAGAAGCTGCCGTTTCTCGCGCACGCCATCCTGATCGGGGAGAAGCGAGAGCGGTTCTTTCGCTTCGATTCCATCGCCAAGGGCTCACCGGCGCATCTTGGCCTCGTGAAGGAGATCGGGGCTGAGTTGCAGTTCGACGATGCGATCTGCATCCAGTTCACCAGTGGTACGACGGGCTTCCCGAAGGGCGCGACGCTGACGCACCACAATCTGCTCAACAACGGCTACTTCGTTGGCGAGCAGATCGGTCTGACAGCGGACGACAAATTGTGCATTCCGGTTCCGATGTACCATTGCTTCGGCATGGTGATGGCCGTGCTTGGTTGCCTAACGCATGGCTCGACGATGGTTTTGCCATCGGAAGGCTTCGAGCCGGAGGCTGTGCTGCAGGCGGTTGAGGCGGAGAAGTGCACCGCGCTTTATGGCGTGCCGACGATGTTCATCGCCGAACTGGCGCATTCAAATTTCAAGAAATACGACCTCTCGACGCTCCGCACCGGCATCATGGCTGGATCACCGTGCCCTATTGAGGTGATGAAGCGTGTCGTCGATGAGATGCACATGCGCGAGGTCACCATCGCCTACGGCATGACGGAGACGAGCCCGGTGAGCTTTCAGTCCGGCACGACGGACTCGCTGGAGCGCCGCGTTTCGACCGTCGGGCGGATCATGCCGCATGTCGAATGCAAGATCGTCGATGGCGACAACCGGATCGTGCCGCGCGGCACGCCGGGCGAGCTCTGCACCCGCGGTTATTCGGTGATGCTGGGTTACTGGGACGACGAAGAGAAGACCGCCGACGCGATCGACGAAGCCGGCTGGATGCATACCGGCGACACGGCGACCATTGACGACGAGGGCTTCGCGAACATCGTCGGGCGCATCAAGGACATGGTGATCCGAGGCGGCGAGAACCTCTACCCGCGCGAGATCGAGGAATACCTCTACCGCCATCCGAAGGTGCAGGACGTGCAGGTCGTCGGCGTACCCGACGACAAGTATGGCGAGGAGCTGTGCGCCTGGATCATCCTGAAGCCGGGCGAAAGCGCGACGGACGAGGACATTCGGGCCTTCTGCAAGGATCAGATCGCGCGCCACAAAATCCCGCGCTACATCCGCTTCGTGGACGGCTTCCCCATGACCGTGACCGGCAAGGTGCAGAAATTCATCATGCGCGAGACGATGATGAAGGAGTTGAACCTCAAGGCGGCAAAGACAGCCTGACGTAACGTTCCACGGCTAACATGCCGGGCGTGTTTGGGTTATTCTCCCGCGAAAGTGAGGGGAGTCACCAATGCGAAAGTCAGTTTTCATTCTGGCGGCCACTGCGGCCGTTCTGATCCACCCTGCCCTTGCCGAGCACGGCAAGGTTGGCGCCTGGCATCTTGAGACGCAGACCAAGGCGTCCGATCCGCGTGGCGCGCTGAACTACATGCCGTCGTTCCAGGCGATCGCCATCAAGGACGCATTCCGGAAGAAGACAAAGTCGGATTACTGCATGGACGCGGCAGCCGTCGCGGCCGACGTGATCGTGGTGCCGATGTGCAGCGTCGGGCCGACCACAGTCAGTGGCAACACGATGAGCGCCAACTACAGCTGCACCGGCACGAACGCCGGTAGCGGGCGCATGACCGTCACCTATGACAGCCCGGAGCACTACAGCGGCGAGTCCACCTACACACCTGTCAAAGGCATGGGCGTCGATGCCTACACGACCTATGACGGCAAGTGGGTGGGCGAGACCTGCCCGGCGGCACCCGCCAACTAGGCGGTCTTGTCCGGAACGAACTTCAACGCGACCCCGTCCATGCAGTAGCGCAGGCCGGTGGGCTGCGGACCGTCATTGAAGACGTGGCCGAGGTGTCCGCCGCAGCGGCGGCAATGCACCTCGGTCCGCGTCATGATCCACGAATCGTCCGCCTTCGTCGAAACCGCGTTGTTGAGCGGCCGCCAGAAGCTCGGCCATCCGGTACCGCTGTGATATTTGGTACCCGATGAAAACAGCGGCAGGGCGCAGCCGGCGCAGAGGTAGGTGCCTTTGCGCATCTCGTCGTTGAGCGGGCTGGTGAAGGCACGCTCCGTCCCGCCTTGCCGCATCACCGTGTAGGCTTCGGGCGAGAGGATCTTGCGCCATTCATCGTCGGTGTGCGTCACCTCATAAGCGGATGCGGGCGCGATGCCGAGGAGCGCGGCACCAATGCCCGCACCTGCGGCCGTGACGCTGTTCAGAAGAAACGAGCGGCGGGAGTTCATGGTCGTGTCTTTCAGTTCATCGCCGTGATCATCACGGGCGTGTCGCGGTAGAGCGACGGAAACATCTTTTTGAAGTTATCGACCTTCGGCAGATCGTTGACGACGATGTAAGGCTGCGTCGGGTGGTGGATCAGATAGTCCTGATGATATCCCTCCGCCTTATAGAAGCCTCGGTTCTTTTCGACCTTCGTCACGATCGGCGCGCCATAGGCATGCGCCTTGTTGAGTTGGTCGATATAGGCGCGCGCGACCTTCTCCTGCTCCGGCGTGTTGAAGAAAATTTCCGAACGGTAGCTCGGCCCGCTGTCCGGTCCTTGCCGGTTCAGCTGGGTCGGATCGTGCGCGACGGAGAAGTAGATCTGCAGCAGCTTGCCATAAGAAATCTGCGTGGGGTCGTAGGTGATCTGGACGGACTCGGCATGTCCGGTGGTCTCGGTTCCAACCATCTCGTAGACAGCGGTCTCACGGGCGCCGCCGGAGTAACCGGCCACAACCTTGGACACGCCTTTCACGCGCTGGAAGAGCCCTTGCTGACCCCAGAAGCAGCCGCCGGCGAGCACCGCCGTCTGCATCCCGGTTTCGGCCGGATCGTAGGCCGGAGCGGCGACCGTGCGCGGCGTCTCGTCGGCACAGGCGGCGCCCACGAGCGACAGCGTCAGGGCGATCGACGTGAGAATGGGGGTTGAACGGAATTTCATGTGGGTCTCCGAACTCTGCTCCCCACACTACGCCCGGAAAGCTCGGTTTGTTACGCCGGAACTGCGTAAGCGGATCAGGCACCGGCGCTAACCTCACCTTTGCGCGAGGCTACGCAACCCCTCTCATTCCTGCCACATTCGCCGCGCCACACTGGCAGTATAGGGGAGAGGCGGCCATGCGCGATAACTCGCGACGGCGGATTTTACAGCTGGGCGGCGCAATACTGGCCGCACCGGTGCTCGCCGGACCGGAGCGAGCGTTCGCTCTGGCAGGGCCTGCGTCCGGCCCCGCACCGGCAACTTCTCCTGCCACACCAGCACCGGATGACAGCATCGAAGGGGATCTGGATTTCCAGCATCGCCTGACCCTGGATACCTTAGTCAACGGACAGGGGCCGTACAGCTTCGTGGTCGATACCGGGTCGGACCGATCGGTGATCTCGGTCGAACTCGCGGCCAAGCTTGGGTTCATCAACAACGCTGCGGTCGTCGTTCAGGGAATTTCGCGCTCGCTCTCGACGCCGACGGTCAATCTGGCAAATCTGCAGTTCGGCTCCGTAAGCGTCGGCGGTCTGACGGTTCCTCTTCTGCCGCGCCGCTGGCTCGGCGCGGACGGCTATCTCGGCATCGATGCGATCGACGGCCGGCGCGTGACATTCGACTTCCAGCACAACCGGATCGCTGTTCTGCCATCGGCGCCGATTTCCCGCTGGAATGTGACCAGAGCGCAAGAGATTGTCGTGCGCGTGAGCGGTACAAGCGGCCGCCTCAAAGCGGCGGACTGTTCGGTGGACCGCGTTCCGGTCGTTGCGTTCGTGGACTCCGGCGCGGAGTACTCCATCGGAAACATGGCGCTCTTCAACGAGTTGGCGAAGAGCGGAGCGCAGTTCGTCAAGAACGTCGCCGTTCCCGTGCTGGGCGCCACCGGCGGCCAGACGTTTGGGCAACTCACCTACATCTCCACCATTCGCGTTGCGACGATGAGCTACGTGCACAGCGATCTGATCATCGCCGATTTGCCGGTGTTCGATGTGTGGGGACTGAAGAACCGCCCTGCGCTGTTCCTCGGGATGAACTTCCTGCAGAACGTGGCAGCATTTACGATCGACTACGCGCAGAAAGAACTGCGCTTCAAGCTCGGCGCGCTGGAGATGTTGGCCAGCCTGACCCGCACCTGACACAAACAAAAAGGGCCGCTGCGAACAGCGGCCCTTTTGCATTTCGAACGGATCAGACGCTTAGAGCGCTTCGACGATCGTCACGTTGGCGAGACCGCCGCCTTCGCACATCGTCTGCAGACCCCACTTCTTCTTGCGGTCCTTCAGCGCGTAGAGCAGCGTCGTCATCAGCTTGGTGCCCGAGGCGCCGAGCGGGTGGCCGAGCGCAATCGCGCCGCCATTGACGTTCAGCTTCTCCGGGTTGGCGCCGGTGTACTGCAGCCAGCCGACCGGAACCGAGGCGAAGGCTTCGTTGACTTCGAACAGGTCGATGTCGTCGATCTTCATGCCGGACCTCTCCAGTGCGCGCTTCGTCGCCGGGAGCGGGGCTTCGAGCATGATCACCGGATCGCCGCCGATCACCGTCATGTGGTGGATGCGGGCGAGCGGCTTCACGCCGAGGGCCTTGAGGCCCTTCTCGTTGACGACGAGGACGCCCGAGGCGCCGTCGCAGATTTGCGAGGAGGTCGCGGCCGTAATCGCGCCGCCTTCGCGGAGCAGTTTCACGCCCTTGATGCCGTCGAGCGACACGTCGAAGCGGATGCCTTCGTCTGCCGTGTGCATGGAGGAGTTGCCTTCGGCGTCTTTGATTTCGAGACCGACGACCTCGTCCTTGAACTTGCCACCCTGGGTCGCCGCGATCGCCTTCTTGTGGCTGTCGTAGCCGAACTGATCTAGCACGTCCTTGGTCAGGCCATACTTGGTCGCCATCATCTCGGCACCCATGAACTGGCTGAACTGGACGTTCGGGTACTTCTTGACGATTTCCGGGCTCATATAAGTGCCCATGCCGTTCTGCGCCGGCAGTGCGGCCGAAGCGCCCATCGGCACGCGGGTCATGCTTTCGATGCCCATCGCGATCACGGCGTCCATCGAGCCGCTCATCACAGCTTGCGCCGCGAAGTGCAGCGACTGCTGCGAAGAACCGCACTGACGGTCAACCGAGGTACCCGGGACGTGTTCCGGAAGGCGCGAGGCCATCACGGCGTTGCGCGCGACGTTGATCGCCTGCTGACCAACCTGGCTCACGCAGCCGCAGATCAAGTCTTCGATCAGGTCCGGGTTCGCGCCCGAACGGTCGAGCAGTGAGTTGATGACTTCGGCGCCGAGATCGACCGGATGCCAATCCTTCAGCTTGCCGCCACGCTTTCCGCCAGCGGTACGCGCCGCGGCGACGATATATGCTTCACCCATTCCCTTGGACTCCTTGTTTGGCCGGCCGGGGTTTTAGCCCCAAGCCTTGCTGCACTGCAAATCAGCCTGCATTTTCCGCTACGGAACAAGTGCGTTCCGTGCATGATGCGGCCCTATAGATAGAGATAGAGCGTCAAGAGGGAACGGATATGAAGGCACCGATACGGATAGGGATTCTGGGCGCGGCGAAGATCGCGCCGCCGGCCGTGATCAAGCCGGCCAAGGAGAACCCGGAATTCGAAGTGGTCGCGGTCGGCGCGCGCGACATCGGCAAGGCGAAGACCTATGCGGCGGAACACGGCATCCCGAACGTCGTCGGCAGTTACGACGAGTTGGTGCGCAGCAGCGATGTCGACCTCGTCTACAATGCGCTGCCGCCGAGCGGTCACGCGGAGTGGTCGATTGCGGCGCTTGAGGCCGGCAAAGCCGTGCTGTGCGAGAAGCCGTTCACCCGCAACGCCGCCGAGGCGCGCAAGCTGGTCGCCGCCGCCGAGGCGACCGGCAATGTTCTGATCGAGGCATTTCACAACCGCTTCCACCGCGTGCTGCGACGCGCGCACGAAATCACGGCGTCGGGCGAACTCGGCAAGGTGAAGCACGCCGAAGCGGTGTTCGATGTGCCGATCCCGTATGTCGATGGCGAACTGCGCTGGACCCGCGAGCTCGGCGGCGGCGCGCTGATGGATCTCGGCACCTATTGCGTACATGCGATCCGCACCAATCTTCGTGAGGAGCCGCGGGTGAACAGCGCGCGAGCCGACGTGCAGCACGGCGTCGATGCCAGCATGGAAGCCGAATGGTCGTTCGCGAGCGGGGCGACGGCGAAGGTCCACTGCTCGATGGTGTCGAAGGGTTTTGCAGCACGCTTTGCCGTGACGGGCGAGCGCGGCAGCTTCGAGATCCTGAACTTCCTGGCGCCGCAGATGGGCTGCAAGTTCACCGTGAGGGTCGACGGCAAGACGCGTGAAGAACCGACAGATGGCGATGCCACTTATGTGGCGCAGCTGAAGCATGTCGGCGATGTGCTGCTCCGCGGCGCCAAGCAGCTTACCGGCGGTCAGGATTCCATCGCGCAGATGGAAGCAATCGACGCGACCTACGAAGCGGCAGGAATGGACCGGCGGTTCTAGCTGGCGAGCAGGACGCCAATCGGCGGCGCGCCGCTGTTCTGCATCGCGTCGATGGCGCCGGTGACTTCCGGGCGCGGCTGACGCACGACCATGAGCACGCCATCGGCGAGCTTGGCGCTGACTGGCGTATCGTTAGATGCCAGCGCCGGCGCCGCATCGATCACGACGAGGTCGGAGGTCTGAGCGAGATGCGCCACGAGTCGTGACATCGCGGGTGAGTTGAGCAGCAACTGCGGGTCGCGCAGCGGGCGCGGCGTCGAGAGAAGAAGCGCCGTCGAGCGCGGGTCTTTGTAGAGGCAACGGCTGAGCGGTTCGCTGCCGCTGGTCGCTTCGTAGAGGCCGGCCTGCACGGCTGCGATCCCCATCGTTTGGGCAGCGCGCGGCCTTCTGAGATCGGCGTCGATCAGCACCGTGCGCATGCCGCGACGGGCCGCAGCGCGGGCCAGCGCGACGGCGATGGCCGTTTTGCTCTCGCCATGCTGCGCCGACGTCACGGCGATCACATGGGTGCCTTGCATCGCAAGACGGCGGGCGATTTCATCCATGCCGCTGGCGAAAGCGGACATCGGGTAATCGATGATGTAGTCGGCGGCGCGCTGATCGTGCGCATTCGGAATGCTGGCCAGCACCGGAGCGCCGCCGAACGGCAGTAGCGGCTGACGCGAACGCTGGGAAGACCGCCGCCAACGGCGTGCGCGGACGGGGCTTGCGGCGACTGCGGGGCCGAAACGCTCAAGCAGCAGTGCCAGGATAACGCCGAGAACCAGACCGGCCGGGAGCGAGGCCGCCATGATGAGGGTGCGCTTGGGCGAACTCGGATTAAGCGGCGCCGCGCCGCGCGAAATCACGCGGGCGTCGGAACTCTGGATCGCGTCCTGATCCTGAATCTGGCGCAGGCGGGTGACGAACGTGTCGTACATCGTGCGTGTCGAAGTGGCGTCGCCTTCAAGCTCCTTGAGCTTCACGCGTGCGAAATTCTGAACGTCCGCGGTGCGCTCGGTACCTTTCAGGCTGCCCTGGAGGGAGCC
>DATAHD010000105.1:0-10302 GCA_036263395.1 Rhizomicrobium sp.
ATGTCGCGCCGGGCTCGCTCGTGCTGATCGGCATGGTGTCGTATTTCACCGGCGTGGTGCGGGCGCCGATCACCGGCTTCGTCATCGTGTCGGAGATGACGGACAACCACGGTCTCGTCGTGCCGCTGATGGCGGCCGCGATGATCGCGCAGGCCTGCTCGCGCATGATCTGCAAGGACGGCGTCTATCACGCGCTGGCGATGCGCATTTACGACCGGCGCAACGGGGCCACCCCGTCGCGCGTTTCTCACCCATGATCCGCAAACTGAAATCCGGCGAGTACCGCCTCTACTCGCGCAAGGTCGATCCGAAGACACACAAGCGCCGCAACCTCGGCACGTTCAAGACCCGCGCCGCGGCCGAAAAGCACGAATGCCAAGTCCAGTACTTCAAGCGCCACTAGGCGTCAGAAGGAGATGTGCTGTGGCGGGGTGATCGGCCCGCCGTTGGGATTGACCACACCGGGCGTCGGCTGCGCGCTGAGCGCCGCGATCTTGCGCACATGCGCGCGATAGCTCGCAAGGTCATAGTCGCTCGAAAACAGGATCGTGTTGCCCCGCAGCGCCCACGGCCCCCGCGGATGCGCCAGCTCCGCCATCATCGCGGCCAACTCCGCCAGCGCAGCGTCTTCGCGCCCCATGACGCGGTCGCGCGCCGGCGCAAAGACTTCGATGCTGTGATCGATGTCGGCATACAGCTCCGTCTTCAGGGTCGCATCGATCTTCGCGGCGGCGATGTTTTTGCGAAAGTTCGCGAGCAAGGCTGTATCGTCGGCCCGTGCCTTCGCGAGCAATGCGCGGCCGCGCTTGATCCGCGCCCGCATGCCGGCGATGTCGTTGCCGAACTGCGACGGCTGGGTTGGCCGGTTCAGGCCGGTCGCGGCAAACGCCCTCTGGAACGCCAGATGCTGCTCGGTCGATTTCTCAATCAGATCACGCGCCAGGCCTGCCACAACGGCGCCGTCGCCGGGCGCGTCTGTGTGAAGCGTTGCCGATCCGCCGGTGGGACTGAGAACAATGCCGACCGCCGACCGCACATCGACGCGCGCGAACATGACCGTGTCATCCTCTTGACCCGGATCCTCGTAATTGGCGATGGGCGTGGGCGCCATCGACGCAACCATCGCCGGGCGGTGGGTGTAGGAGAGGCCAATGGCGCCGTAGTCCAGCACGCTCGCGGCAACCAGCAAGACCATGAAGTAGGTGATCCCAAGCTCCGGCGCACGATCGCGGACATAGCTGAAATAAAGGGCTGCCCAAACGAGGACGGCGATCGCTGCGCCGGAACTGATGAGGGCGCTCATCGCGAAGGGCGCCGCCCCGCTCCACATCATCGGTGCGAAGGTCGGCATGACGTAAAACAGAAAGGTGGCGGACGCAGCAACAGCGACCACCGTCGCGGCCACCAGGCCCCAAGTCGTATCGCCCCCCGGCTCGATCGCGCCGGCTTCTCCGAATTCCCGCATCGCCCATCCCCATCCCGAAGACAGACCAAAGCAAGCCGGCAGGGTTAAAGCAACCTCGACGTGTCAGGAGCCGTGTGTGATGTCGCCGCCGCCATGGGTCGCGACGTTCAGCTTGGCGGGATCGCCGTAATAGGTGAGGTCGCCGCCGCCATAGACCGCGCCCGACAGGCTCTTCACCGCGGTGGTCGCCAGATCGCCGCCGCCATGCACATCTGCCGACACATTGTCGGCCGGCATCGACCGAAGATCGACGTCGCCACCACCATGCACGCTGACTACCAGTCTGTCCTGGCCGGGGAACGCGCCGCTGCTCTTCAGATCGCCGCCACCATGCACTTCGATGTTGTCCAGCCCGGGTGTCACGATCTCGACCTTGAGTTCGTAACCCCACGGACAGCTCCACCAACTCGTGCAGCCGACGATCTCGAGCTTGCCGTCCTTGACGGTAAGGGCGCTGTTTTGGGTGTTGCCGGCGAGCAGGGTCACGCGCTGTATGCTGCCATGCCGGATCACGACATTACCGCCGCCATGCAGGTCAAGCGCATGGAACGGCGCGAGCGGCAACTCGCTGCCGGCGAACGCGGGCGCTGCAACAGCGAGCGGCAGCAACAGGGCAGCGATGCGGTTGAGGGACATGGCGTCTTTCCTCCAGGCAATACGTTTATCCGTTACGAGCCGCGGGTGATTTCCCCGCCGCCCACCGCGGCCTGCGAAACCTTGGCCGGATTGCCGAAATACGTGATCTCGCCGCCGCCCGCGACCGCGGCGTTCAATGTGCGTTGGGCATAGACGTCGATGCTGCCACCGCCATGCACCGCCGCGTTGATCGTGTCAGCCTTGACGTTCTTCACTTTGATGTCGCCGCCGCCGGACACCGCCACGCTGATGACGTTCTGTGCCGGGAAGCCGGCGGCGCTTTCGATCTCGCCGCCGCCGCGCACCGCGAGAGCCTTGAGCGACGGCGTGATGACTTCAATCTCGAGGTCGTAGTGGTTGGGGCAATGCTCGTTACACGCATCGATCTTCAGGCTGCCATGCTCGACGCGGATATCGGTGAATTGGGTGCTGCCCTTCACCAAGGTGACGCGCTGCTGCGCGCCATATTTGAGAACCACGTGCCCGCCGCCTTCGAGGCCGACACCATCGAATTGCGGAACAGCGACCACGGTTCCGGCAAAGGCCGGCGCTGCGACCAGTGACAGGCCTAGGACGATGGCGGTGCGGATCATGGCGCTCTCCGAAAGTCTCCCTTCAAAGATAGGTGCCCGCCACTAGTGTGCACGCATCGCAGCGCTGCATACCTCGCACCCCGCGCCGGTCTGGCCTCACGATAGCCGACCGGCGACAGGGCTAAATCACCTTACCAGGCATAGGCTTCCGGTGCCGGTCCACCTGGCCCCGGGAACATCTCGTTCAGCGCCTTCATCGCCTCGTCGTTGAGGTCGATGTCGAGCGCTGCCACGCTGGCGTCGAGCTGCGCCATGGTGCGCGGCCCGATGATCGGCGCCGTCACACCCGGTTGTTTTGCCAGCCATGCCAGCGCGACATCGCCCGCCGCGTGGCCGAGTTCGTCGCAGAACTTCTGATAGGCATCGATCTGCGGCGTCGCCGGGATATAGGCGCGGCGCCCCTTCTCGTTCTCCCGCGGTTTGCCGCCCAGCTTGCCGCCGCCCAGTGGGCTGTAGGGAATGAACGCCATGCCATAGGCGCGGCAGGCCGGAATGACCTCCAGTTCCACTGTGCGATTGGTCAAATTGTAAACGCTCTGCTCCGACACCAGCCCCATGAAGGCGCGCGATTTGGCAATCTCCTGCGCCTGCGCGATGTGCCAGCCGGCGAAGTTGGAGCTACCGACGTAAAGGATCTTGCCCTGCTGCACGAGCACTTCCATCGCCTGCCAGATTTCTTCCCAGCGCGCGTTTCGATCGACGTGATGCATTTGATAGAGATCGATGTAATCGGTGCCGAGCCGTTTCAGGCTGGCATCGCACGCCTCGCGAATGTTCTTTGCCGACAGGCCGCGCTGGTTCGGTCCGACCCAGGTGCCGGTGCGCTTCGCGACGTCGGGTGAGCCCCATTCCATCGGCGGGGAGTACACCTTGGTGGCCAGCACCGTCTTCTCACGCCGTCCGCCCCCCTGTGCGAACCAGCGCCCGAGCAGCGCCTCGGTCTGGCCCGCGTTGTAATTGTTCGCGGTGTCGAGAAAGTTCAGCCCCAGCTCGAACGCGCGGTCCAGAATCTTGAAGCTGTCCGCTTCATCCGTCAGCCACGAGAAGTTCACCGACCCCAGCCCGATCGGCCCAATCTGCAGCGCTGTCGTCCCAAATCGTTTCGTCTTCAAAGTCATCTGCGTTTCCTCCGGTTCTCTGAGCGCGACAGTCGCGGCCTGGGCGCCCTTCGGTCAAGGGCGCGGAACTCCACCCGCCACACTGCGTTCTGTTCGCCAGAAGGGGTTCTGTGACGAGTGGGATTTCTTCGATGTCTGTTGTTCAACTGGCCAACAAATCCGGCGGTGGGCGTACGCCGAACTACAGCATTGGCGCGCACGCCGATTACCGCCCCAGCGACTATCTCTATGCCCGCACGCAATCGCTTCAGATGCGCGACACGCCGTGGGAGAGCCGCATCAAGCCGCTCCCCAACTGGCGCAACTACGGTATCCAGGCCTTAACCGTCGCTGCCGCTGTGGCGCTGACGTTTACGCTGGTCTGAGTGCGCCGCTAGTCCGGCAGAATCCATTGCACGGCTGCCTTCCATGGCGCATCGACATACTTGCCGTTTCTCGCGGCCGGTCTGTAGCGCCACTCGGCAGCGCACGCGACGGCCGCATCGTCCAATCGTGGATAGCCGCTCGAGTGCGCGACCGTGATATTGCGCACGGCGCCTTCCTTGGTGATGGTGAAGGCAAGCGTGGTCGTACCTTGCTCGCGCAGCTGGACCGACAGATACGGATACACGCCGCTACAGGTATGCGGCGTTCCGATGCTGATCGCTGCCGCTTTCTTCGGTGGTGGCGGCAAAGGCTCCGCGGGCGGTGCGGACTCGTCTTGCTGTTGTGGCGGCAGTGCCGGCACGCCCTGCTGCTGTTGTTCCTGCTGTTGCGGCTGCGGTTCCTGCTGCTGTTCCTCGATCCGGTGCAGCAGCATCGGCCGGATGAACCACCACGCAGCGAACATCAGAACCGCCGCAACAACGGCCGCGATGTAGCCGAAGCGGTCCTGCCGCTTGCGCGCGCTGTCCATATTGCCGAAGCGCTTGCGGCAGTCCTGACAGAGCGATGGCTCGCTGGTGGTCAGCGGTGCACCGCACGACAGACAGTGATTTTGCGTCGTCACTGCTTACAGCCGCGCTCAGCGAATGAGGAACAGGGCAACGAGCATCGCGATGATCGCGCCCGTGCCGATGACCCAGACCAGCGTGCGGATGCCGAATACGCCAAGGCCATAGAGCGGCACATACAGAATGCGCGCCGCGACATAGACCTCGCTGCCGAACACCGTCCACGCGTTGTGGCGCGAGAGCACCTCCAGCGCCAGCACCGTCACGGCGAAGAACGGGAACGTCTCCATGAAGTTCACCCGTGCCCGCTCCATGCGGCCCGCGCCTTTCGACACCGGCGGCGGCTCCCCATCGCGTGCACCGAGATTCCATGTCGGCCCGCGCTGCCCGTTGTTGAGCCGCGCGGCGATGAACAACTGCAGCAGCCCAAGTACCATCGCGATGCCCAGCATCGTCATCTCGACCGATAGCCCCGCAAAATGCAGCGCCAGCGGTCCGTCCACAGTCAGATAGTCCATTGTTGCCCCCTCAATCGCCGCGACCATCAAAATCGACGGCCGCCCCCAGGCGATGTCTCAGAAATTGTCCTTGCGTTTACGCGTCTCGCCGAACACATCGACATCGCTCGCGCTTTCCATGCCCAGCGTCTTGCGTAGCTCCGCCGATGTCGGCCGCAGGAACGGGTTGGTCGCCTTTTCCTGCGCCATCGTCGACGGCACGGTCGGTTCGCCGGTCGCCCGGGCCCGCTCCACGGCCGCAAACCGCTCCTTCAGCGCCGCGTTGTTCGGCTCAAGCGTCAGGGCGAACTTGCCATTCGACAGGGTGTATTCGTGGCCGCAATAGATGCGGGTGTTGTCCGGCAGGGTCATCAGCTTGGACAGGCTGGTCCACATCATCTCGGGCGTACCCTCGAACAGCCGGCCGCAGCCCATCGCGAACAGGGTGTCGCCGGTGAACGCCGCCCCATCCATCACGAAGGTGATCGCCCCCTTGGTGTGCGCCGGCACCTCCAGGATCTGGACCTTATGCTTGCCGAACTGCCACGGCGCATCTTCCGACACGCCGGTGTCGATGCCCGGAATGCGGTCGCGGTCCTTGCCCGGCCCTACGACCTCCGCCCCGAACTCTTCCTTTAACGGCATATTCCCGCCGGTATGGTCGAAATGGTGATGGGTGTTCAGGATGTGGGTCAGCTTGTAGCCCTTGGCCGCCAGCGCTTTGCGCACCGGATCCGGCTCGGATGGGTCGACGATCGCGGTCAGCCCGGCCTCGGCGTCGTGGATCAGGTAGGCATAGTTGTCGGACAGGCACGGTACGATATCGATGGAAAGCGAACCCACGGCGGAACTCCTGTAAGGCAAAGGGGCGGGCGCGGACGTTACCCGCCCTAAGTTGAACCTTAAAGCCTTGGGCGCTAGGCAAGAACCCATGCTGTTCGACGCGGCGGAATTTGCGGACTTTTACGAGTCCCCGATGGGGCAGGTGGCGCGGCGCCACATCCTGCGCCGCATCCGCTTGATCTGGCCCAGCCTCGCCAACCGGCGGGTGCTCGGCTACGGCTTCGCCGTCCCCTACCTGCGCAGCTTCATCGGTGAAGCCGAGCGCGTGATCGCGGTCATGCCGGCTCAGATGGGTGTCGTCGCCTGGCCTGCCGTGCGCCAACTCGCGACCCTCGTCGATGAGGACGCTCTGCCGTTTCCCGACGCCTTTTTCGATTGTCTGCTCGTGGTTCACGGCCTTGAAGGCACCGATGCACTGAAGCGTCACCTGCGTGAGCTCTGGCGGGTGCTCGCACCGGAAGGAAAGCTTCTGCTCGTCGCGCCGAACCGCTTGAGCTTGTGGGCGCAGGTCGAGCGCTCGCCCTTCGCGCACGGTCGGCCCTACACCAAATCGCAGCTCGATCGTTTGTTGCGCGATGCGATGTTCGAGCCGCTCAAGTGGGACATCTCGCTGCTGCAGCCGCCGCTCAAGAGTCGCCGGCTCACCGGCACCGGTGTGAGTTGGGATCGCGTCGGCCGCGTGTTGTGGCCGGCGCTCGCCGGTGTCCACATTGTCGAAGCGCAGAAGACGGTGTTCGGTGCGATCCCGATCGATCGCGCACGCAAGCAGGAAGCGAACAACTACGCGCCGGCATGACGCACGCGTCACCGCTTACGGTGCTCACACACGCGTGAACTATTGCTGAGCATCCGAACGATCTGCATGGCCTTCATGCTTGCAACGCAAACGTCGTCTAAACACTGCAAACACGCGATTACAAAAAACTCTTCACGTTCTCGTTATGTCAGAAGGCAAAATGCGCCACTGTGTTTTCACAATCGCGCCCCTACTTGATGTCTGCGGAAATATCCGCGGAGCCACAGGAGGAGTTGCGTAATATGAATCTCGTGAAATCTATCGCCGCCGTCACGTTCGTTGCGATCGCGTTCGGTGCAACGGCTGCTTCGGCCGCCACGCATGGCGATTGCCTGAAGCTGGGCACAAAGGTGAACCAGGCCCTGACCGCCAACGCCGGCTCGTCGAGCCTGCAGGCCGCGCAGAAAGAGAAGACGCTCGGCGCCTACTACTGCGACATGGACAGCTATCAGAAGGGCGTCGATCACTACAATCAGGCGCTGACCCTGCTCGGTCAGAAGTGAGCCTCTGCGCAGGGGCGCGTGCTAACGCGCTTTGAGTAGGAAGATTGCACCTTCCGCCAGGAGGTTGGGACCCCACGCATCCGCGTTCATCGCGCGGGTGCGCCCGCCTTTGCTGATCGCGATGGCGCGCTCGATCTCGGCTCCCGTTTCGCGTGCCATCGCCACGAAATCGGCAATGGTGCAGAGATGGATGTTCGGCGTGTTGTGCCAGGCATAGCCGAGCGTTCGCGTCTGCGGCATGCGCCCGTTGAGCAGCAGCGACAGCCGCACTTTCCAGTGCCCGAAATTCGGTAGCGAAATCGCCGCCCGCTTGCCGATGCGCAGCAGCTGCTTCAACACTTCGCTTGGATTGCGCGTCTCCTGAATGGAGTCGCTGAGGATCGCGACGTCGAACACCTGCGAGGGATATTCGTCGAGGTCGGAGTCCGCATCGCCCTGCATCACGGACAGCCCGCGCGCGACGCAGGCGTTCACGTTGCGCTGCACCAGTTCAAGCCCCCGCGCATCGACGCGCTTGGTCTGCATCAGATGCTCAAGCAGCGCGCCGTCGCCGCAGCCGACGTCCAGCACGCGCGCCCCTTCCGGGATCATCTCGGCGATTGCCGCAAGGTCGGGCCGCAAACCACTCATAGGCCGTTCGCCTGCGCAACGGAGTTGATGAAGCCCTTCACCGCCGCGAACATCTCCGGCTCGTCGAGCAGGAAGGCATCGTGGCCACGGTCACTTTCGATCTCCACGAAGCTGACATTGGCGCCGGCCGCATTGAGCGCATGCGCCACCCGCTTGTTCTCCACCGTCGGGAACAGCCAGTCGCTGGTGAACGACACCAGGCAGAACCGCGTCTTCGTCCCGCGAAACGCTTCCGCCAGCACGTCATCGTGATCGGCGGCCAAGTCGAAATAGTCCATCGCGCGCGTGATGTAGAGGTAGGAGTTGGCGTCGAAGCGGTCGACGAACGTCATGCCCTGGTGGCGCAGATAACTCTCGACCTGAAAATCGGGGCCAAAGCCGAACGACCGGCCGCTGACTTCGCGAAACGTCCGGCCGAACTTATTCTGGAGAGAGTTCTCCGACATATAGGTGATGTGCGCCGCCATGCGCGCCACCGCGAGACCTTTGGCCGGACGTGTGTTGTGCTGCGCGTAATTGCCTTCGTGCCAGTCGGGATCGGCCATCACGGCCTGCCGTCCGACTTCGTGGAACGCGATGTTCTGCGCTGAGTGTCGCGCCGCGCAGGCAATCGGCATCGCGGAGATCACGCGCTCCGGATAGCTCACGGCCCATTGCAGCACCTGCATGCCGCCCATCGAGCCGCCGATCACGCTCAACACTTTGTCGATGCCCAGCGCGTCGAGCAGCATCGCCTGCGCCCGCACCATGTCGCCGATCGTGACCAGAGGGAAGGACAAGCCGTAAGGCTCGCCCACCACCGGATCGACTTCCGCCGGTCCGGTCGATCCCATGCAGCCGCCCAGCACATTGGCGCACACCACAAAGAAGCGGTTGGTGTCGATCGGCAGCCCCGGCCCGACCATGTTCTCCCACCAGCCCGGCTTGCCGGTGACGGGGCTCTCGCTTGCCGCAAACTGATCCATCGTCAGCGCATGGCAGAGCAGCACGGTGTTGTTCTTCTGGGCGTTCAGCGTGCCGTAGGTCTTGTAGGCCACGGTGAAGGGCGAAAGCTCCCGCCCACTGTCCAGCTTCAGCGGCTTGTCGGGCCCGAACGTGATCGCCTCCCCGGCGTCCACGCCGGGTGCGGTCAGGGCCATCGAAAAGCGTGGGCTAGCTGTTTCCGCCATTGCCTCGTTTCGGTCCGGGGGAAAAGCCGGGGCGGGTTTGCTAGGGCCAGTGGTCCCCTGTGTCAACGAAGTCGCCACGTCCGCTTTGATTTTACGCCCCCGCCCCCCTATCAGAGAGGCCATGACACCGAAGCCGAAGCCCGGAATCCTTGATATCGCGCCCTATGTCGGCGGCCGCGCACAGGTGCCTGGCGTCGAGAAGGTGTTCAAACTGTCATCGAACGAGTCCGCACTCGGCCCAAGCCCGAACGCGATTGCCGCGTTCAAGGAAGCCGCATCCGGCATCGATATCTACCCCGAGGGAAGCGCGCGGCTGCTGCGCGAGGCGATTGCCGAGCATTACGGCCTCGATGCCAATCGCATCGTCTGCGGCAACGGCTCGGATGAAATCCTCACCATGCTCGCGGGCATCTACCTGCATCCGGGCGACGAGGTGGTGTTCAGCGAGCACGCCTTCCTCGTCTACAAGATCGCGACCCTGTCCAACAGCGCGACCCCGGTCGTGGTGCCGGAGCCGAACATGCGCGTCGATGTCGATGCGATGCTCAAGGCGGTCACGCCCAAGACCCGCATGGTCTATCTCGCGAACCCGAACAATCCGACGGGCTCCTATCTCCGCCACGATGAAGTGCGCCGCCTGCATGGCGGCCTGCCGACCAATGTGCTGCTGGTGATCGACGCGGCCTATGCCGAATACGTCCGCCGCAACGATTACGAGAGCGGCATCGAAATGGTCGCGAATTTCCCGAACGTGGTGATGACGCGCACCTTCTCGAAGATTTATGCGCTCGCCGGCCTCAGGGTCGGCTGGTCCTACTGCCCCGCACCGATCGCGGATGCGCTCAACCGTGTGCGCGGCCCGTTCAACGTCTCGGTGCCGGCCCAGGCAACGGCCATCGCGGCGATGAACGATCGTGCCCATGTTGAAGCGTCGGCGGAATACAATGACAAGTGGCGCGCCTGGCTGACGGACGAAATCCGCAAGACCGGCCTGCGCGTCGATGACAGCGTCGGCAACTTCATCCTCATTCACTTCCCGAAGGATGGCCGGCATGCGATGCCGAAGGCCGACGCTTTCCTCAATTCGCACGGCATCATTCTGCGTCCCGTAGCGGCGTAT
>DATAHD010000106.1:0-7292 GCA_036263395.1 Rhizomicrobium sp.
CAGGCCGCTGCCAACCTGATCGACAACGCGATCAAATACACGCCCGCCGGCGGCAACGTCGCGCTGGTGGTCAGCGAAACACTCGACGGGCCTGAGTTCCGCGTCGCCGACAGCGGCCCCGGCATCGCGGAGAAAGACCGCGGCCGCGTCGTCCAGCGCTTCGTCCGCCTGGAGGAGAGCCGCAACTCCCCCGGCACCGGCCTCGGCCTCAGCCTCGTAGCCGCCGTCGCGCGCATGCACAACGCGCTGCTGCTGCTGGAAGACAATCACCCGGGCTTGCGCGCCATCCTGCGCTTCTCCCGCATGCGCACGCTTCCCGCCGAGTGATTGGCGCTGCACTTAGCTATAGTGCCGGCATGACATTCGTTGAATCGCCCGGCCCCTATCCGTTTCTGCACGATCCGGCCCGTGCCGCGCGTACGTTCGAAACGCTGGCGGACGAAAGCATCGCCATCGCGACGCCAGATCGCACGCTGCTCGAATCCGTTTTCGCCAACAGTCCCTATCTCGCGCGCCTGGCGCTGCGCGATCGCGATCAGTTGCCGTCGATCCTCAGGGCACCCGTCGCCGAAACCGTGGCGCAGTGCTGCGAACAGGCGCTCGCCGTTGCGACGATGGAGAACAGCGCCGATGCGATGACACAGCTGCGCCGCGCCAAGCGCCGCGCCGCTCTCGCCATAGCGCTCGCCGACATCGGCGGCCTGTGGAGTGTGGACGACGTCACCCGCGCCCTCACCACCTTTGCCGACGCGGCCGTGCGCGGTGCGCTCCGCTTCCTGCTCCGCGAAGCCGCCCAGCGTGCCGGTCTCGCCAAGACCGACCCCACAGCGCTCGAAGCGACCACCGGCATGGTCGTTCTTGCGATGGGCAAGTACGGCGCGTTCGAGCTCAACTACTCCAGCGATATCGACATCGTCGTCTTCTACGAAGCCAGCCGCTTCCCGTTCGAAAAGCGCGGCGATCCGCGTCCCGCCGCCGTCGACATCGTGCGCGGCCTCGTGCGCCTGCTCAGCGAAGTCACCGGCGAAGGCTACGTCTTCCGCGTCGACCTGCGCCTCCGCCCTGACGCCGGCGCCACCCAGGTCGCGATCTCCACCGATGCCGCCGAGTCTTATTACGAAGGCATGGGTCAGAACTGGGAACGTGCCGCGATGATCAAAGCGCGCGCCTGCGCTGGCGATCCGCAGGCCGGTGCCGATTTCCTGAAAGCGATCGAGCCCTTCATCTGGCGCCGCAATCTCGACTTCGCCGCCATCGAAGACATCCACTCGATCAAGCGTCAGATCCACGCGCACGAAGGCCACGCACAGATCGCCGTCGCCGGTCACAACATCAAGCTGGGCCGCGGCGGCATCCGCGAGATCGAGTTCTTCGCCCAGACACAGCAGCTCATCCTCGGCGGCCGCATGCCGGATCTCCGCGCCCCGACGACGTTCGGCGCGTTGCGCGCCCTGCGCGCCCGCGGCCTTGTCACCGAAGCGACCTGTGCCGATCTGATCGAGGCGTACCGTTTCCTCCGCCGCCTCGAGCATCGGTTGCAGATGATCGGCGACGAGCAGACCCACACCATGCCGAAGCAGGACGACGATCTCGCCAACATCGCGAACTTCGCCGGTTACACCGACATCGACGCCCTCGGTGCCGCGCTGCTGCAACGGCTAGAAACGGTGCAGGATCATTATTCCCATCTCTTCGAACGCGAAGCCCCGCTCGACACGCAGCACGGCAGCCTCGTCTTCACCGGCGTCGAAGACGATCCCGAAACCCTCAATACCCTCAAGGGCCTAAACTTCCGCGACCCCGCACACGTCGCTGGTGCAATTCGCGGCTGGCATCACGGCCGCATCCGCGCCACGCGCAGCGCCCGCGCCCGCGAGCTTCTCACCAAGCTTGTGCCCGCATTGCTCGAAGCACTCAGCAAAACCGCCGATCCCGACGCCGCCTTCGCGCAGTTCGACCGCTTCATCACCAACCTGCCGGCCGGCGTGCAGCTCTTCTCCATGCTGCTCGCCCGCTCCGAATTCCTCCGCCTCATCGCGGAGATCATGGGCTCCGCCCCGCGGCTCGCGCAGCATCTCGCCCGCGCCCCGGCAACGCTCGATGCGCTTCTCGATCCCGGCTTCCTCGGCGAACTCCCGTCACGCCGCCGTCTCGACCGCGATTTCGCGGCGCAGATGGCGAGCGTCACCGATTACGAGGCCGCGCTCGACACCGCGCGGCGTTTCGCCAAGGAGCAGATTTTCCGCGTCGGGGTGCAGGTCATCATGGGCGTCGCCAAAGCCGACGAAGCGGCACCCGCGTTCGCCAACATCGCCGAATGCGTCGTCGCTGGTTTGCTGAAAGCGGTCGAAGACGAACTCGCCACCACCGTCGGCCGGATGCCCGGCGGCGCCTTCGCCGTGATCGCGATGGGCAAGCTCGGCGGCCGCGAAGTGACGGCCGCGTCCGACCTCGACCTCATCTTCGTCTACGACGCGCCCGCCGATGGCGAGACCGATGGCCCCAAGAAAATCCCCGCCGTCGTGTACTACGCGCGCCTCGCACAGCGCTTCATCGCGGCGCTGACGACGGCCACCGCCGCCGGCACGCTCTACGAAGTCGATATGCGCCTGCGCCCGACCGGTAACAAAGGTCCCGTTGCCGTCGGTCTCGAGTCTTTCATCCGCTATCACGAGAGTGAAGCGTGGACGTGGGAGCATCTCGCCCTTACCCGCGCCCGCGTGATCTGCGCTCCGGACGCCTTGCGCGCGAAGATCGAACCCATCGTCGCCCGCGCCCTCGCGTCGCGCATCGACGACGCCAAGCTGTTCGCCGACGCGCGCGACATGCGCCAGCGCCTCGCCGCTGAATTCCCCGGCAAGAACCGCTGGGACCTGAAATTCGCCCCCGGCGGCCTCGTCGATCTCGAATTCATCGCCCAGACGTTTCAGCTGCACGCTGCGCCGCAGAAGCCCGAGGTACTCGACACCAACACCATCGCCGCGCTGAAAAAGCTGGCCGCCGCTGGCTTCCTTACCGACAGCGATTGCAACACCTTGGTCGCCGCCGCCGAAACCCAGAACGCCCTCACGCAAGTCCTGCGCATCGCCGTCGAAGGCACACTGGACCCCGAAACCGCGAGCCCCGGTTTGAAATCGCTGCTGGTGCGTGCGGACGCGGCTTCATCTTTCGACGAGTTGGAACACCGCCTCGTAAGCGAGCAAGCCTCCGTCCGCGAAATCTTCACCCGTGTAATGGCGCAAAAATAGAGCAACTACTCCGGCGGCAAAATCACCATCGCGTCCGTCGGCCACGACAGGTACACCGCCTCGCCGCTTTCATGCGTCGACTTCAGCCGGTCCGCATTCTGCGACGCCACCGACACCGGCTCACCAAAACCGGCGACCGTCACATTGAGATGGCTGCGCTCGCCGAGATAGGCGTTCGCCGAGACCGTGCCCCTGACCACGTTGCCGCTCGCCGGCGCCGTGGCCGACAGCACGATCTTCTCCGGCCGCACCGCCACAATCACGTTCGCACCCGCGCGCCGCGCAAAGTCGCCGCCCGCGCCATGCCCCGTCGCGCGAAGCGTCCCGATTGGCCCCGCGTCGA
Organism: Rhizomicrobium sp.; assembly: GCA_036263395.1. Lineage (GTDB taxonomy): Bacteria > Pseudomonadota > Alphaproteobacteria > Micropepsales > Micropepsaceae > Rhizomicrobium. The sequence continues at coordinate 3,592 of DATAHD010000106.1, forward strand.
TCACCACCGCATCACCCTCGGTGCCCGTCACCTTGCCGTCGAAGAAATTCATCGTGCCGATGAAGTCCGCCACCTCGCGGCAGTTCGGCGCTTCGTACAGCGTCCGCGGTTCGGCCACCTGCAGCACCTTGCCTGCGCTCATCACCGCGATGCGGTCTGACATGGAGAGTGCTTCTTCCTGATCGTGCGTCACGAAAACGAACGTGATGCCGACACTCTTCTGCAGCGCCCGCAGTTCGATCTGCATACTCTCGCGCAACCGCTTGTCCAGCGCACCCAACGGCTCGTCGAGCAGCAGCACCTTCGGCCGCCGCACCAGCGCGCGCGCCAGCGCCACGCGCTGCCGCTGTCCGCCTGACAGCTGATCCGCACGCCGCTTGCCGAAGCCGGTGAGCTTGATCATCGCCAGCGCCTCATCGACTCGCCGGTTCAGTTCGCTCTTCGCCAGCCGCTCTTTGCGCAGGCCATAGGCGATGTTATCGAACACGTTCAGGTGCGGAAAAATCGCATACGACTGGAACACCATGTTCGTCGGCCGCTTGTTCGGCGGCACATGCGTCACCGGCGCGCCGTCGATGTAGATCTCGCCCTCGGTCGGAAAATCGAACCCTGCGATCATGCGCAGCAACGTGGTCTTGCCGCAGCCCGATGGCCCGAGCAGGGAGAAGAACTCGCCGCGTGCGATCGCGATGTTCGCGTCGTCCACCGCGGTCGTGCCGCCGAAGCGCTTCACGACGTGATCGATCTTGATGTAAGCGTCGTCCAAAGCCTGCTCCTATGCCCCAACCGTCGGCCGGCGTCCTTCTTCGACGCCAAGGCTCCGGATCCACTCCGCGAACACCACCATGATCGAAGAACCTGCGATGATCATCGCGCCCAGCGCCAGCACCTGCGGCAGCTTCGACGGGAAGCGCAGCGCCGCCCAGATATAGATCGGCAACGTCGTATCGTTGCCCGCCAGAAAGTACGCGATCAGGAATTCGTCGAACGACACGATGAAGGTCAGCAGCAGGCTGGAAATCACGCCCGGCAGCACCAGCGGGAACGTCACCCGCCAGAACGTCATCCACCCCGTCTCGCCCAGATCGAGCGAGGCCTCCTCCAGACTCTTGTCGAACCCGTCGAAGCGCGACATCAGCACCGTGATCGCAAATGGCACGCAGATCAGCAGATGCCCCAGCACCACCGTCATCAGCGACAGCGAAATCCCGACCGTGTTCAGCAGCAGCAACAGCGAGATGCCGAGCACGATATCCGGAATGAACAGCGGCAGGTTGGTGAACGCCAGAAGCCCAGCGCCGCCCGGCACGCGATAGCGCGTCAACGCGCGCGCTGCCAGAAGGCCCAGCACGGTGGAAAGGATCGCCGCCGTCACGCCCACTTTCAGGCTGTTCCACAGCGCGCTCAGCATCGCCGTGTCGGCGAACGCCTTCATGTACCAGCGCGTCGTGAAGCCGGTCAGCGGAAAGGCGATGAACTGCGAGTCGTTGAACGAGAACAACGGCAGGAACATCACCGGCACATACAGAAACGCCAGATAGAAGATCGCGTAAGCCAGAAGCCCCGCACCGCCCTGTCCGGTCTTGCGCCGCTTCGCCATTTACTTGGTCCTCGAAACGGCAAGCCGGATCGCCTGCACCGTCAGCAACGTCACGATCGCCACCGCCGCCATGCTCGTCATCGACAGCGCGGCGCCCAGCGGCCAGTTGCTCACCTTGTTGAACTGCACGTCGATCACGTTCGCGATCATCACGCCGCCCGATCCGCCGACCAGCGACGGCGTCACATAATCGCCCGTCGTCGGCACGAAGATCAGCACCGCCGCACCGATCACGCCGGGCAAGGAGAGGGGCAGGGTGATGCGAAAGAACCGCCGGATCGGCCCATCGCCAAGGTCCGCCGCCGCTTCCAGCAACGACCGGTCGATCTTCTCAAGCGAAACGTAAATCGGAAGGATCGCAAACGCCGCCCACGCATGCGCCAGGGTCACGACCACGGCGAACGGATTATAAAGAAGGAATTCGAGCGGCGCCTTGATCAGCCCCAGATCCATCAAGCTCGAATTGATCACGCCGTTGTAGCCAAGAATGATCTTCCACGCGAAGACGCGCAGCAGATAGCTCGTCCAGAACGGAATGGTCAGAAGGATCAGCCAGATGAACTTCGTCTTCTCGACGCGGAACGCCACGAAGTACGCCATCGGATAGGCGAGCAGCACGGTGATCAGTGTGACCATCGAGGAGATTTCGAGCGAGCGATAGAACAGCTGGCGATACGTCTCGCGCCCGACCGCCGTCGCGTACTGCGCTGTCGTGAAGGTGGTGTCGAGGACCAGTCCTTCCTCGGTCCAGAAGCTGTAGATCGCGAGCAGCGCCATCGGCGCCGCCAGCGCCGCCAGCATGATCAGGATGGTGGGAGAAAGAAGAACATACGCCCGCCCGGGCTCCGACCGCAGCAGCCAGCGCCCGGCCCGCGCCCGCCAGCCCAAAGCCTGCTCCGCTTCCGCTTCCGCGAACGCCATGTTCCCCCAACGCAACCCGCTGCTGGACGCCATCCTTTCACACCCATTCGCAAGCGCAACAACAGAAGGGAGCTGGACGCCCGAAGTGACTGGGGCTCACCGTGCTCGAGTAGTGCCCGAAGAGGGGGCTAGAACGAACTGTCGGCACTCGAACTGGCCATCGTTCCGGCCATGCGCGCCTCCCGATGGCTTAGACCTTTGAAACCATTAAGAACTTTCGCCGCAGGAACCGGCAAAATTCCGCGCAAAAGCCTATTGAATAAGGAGAAGCCTTAGGCCATAACCGCCGCCCAAACTTGGATTGCGGGCGTAGCTCAGGGGTAGAGCATAACCTTGCCAAGGTTAGGGTCGGGCGTTCGATTCGCCTCGCCCGCTCCAGGTTTCTCAAGAAAATTCACTGGCTTAGATGTTTTCCCACAGAAGTGGGAAGCCGTGCTTTGACCATCAGGTAGCAGATAGGCAACAGGCTTGGTTCGACATTTCGGAACCGCCGCGGCGCCAAAGCGAGGGCGCGCGGCGGTTGAAATTGACAAAGCCGACAATGATTGGACGCTTTTCAAGCGCTGCTAAGTGGATTTGGAAAACGTCAACTCATAACCGCGCCGCCGGCCTCCCGTGGCCGCGGGAAAACGAATTGCTTGGTGTCGTTCGTGCCTTACGGCCTGCCCGGCCGAGAAGGTTCAAGGTGACCGTTGCGCTTCAATGTTGAGATCAGCTGTCGGCATTCATTATCGAAACCAGGATTTGAAAGTTTTCCGTTCAAACGATAGACGCGGCACCCGGGTCTTTCTTCGACCCACCCGGCAGCGCGCGGGTTCTGCATGGCTGCTACCTTGGTGGTGACGACATGGGTCGTTTGGTTTCTGGAGAAGTTTTGCAAGAGCGTCCGAGTCTTGCTTGAACTTAGGCTCGCGTAGCGCTTGAGAGATCGGCGATGGCAGCGTGCCATAGCCCACCATATTTTAAGCCTCTGTCCACGGACGATACCCAGTTCGCTAGCGTATCCCCCAGCTGCGTAAAGCAGCTAGAACGCAGCATGCGCGCGGCGGCAAACGTGTCGGTCTCACCGATGCTGCGATCGCGCACATCATGGCGGTCGAGGGACTGGGTGGCAAAGAGGACTTGCTGCTGCGCGCCGCTGACGAGCTTCACACCGTCAAGCGGATCGGCGGCGCGACAT
>DATAHD010000107.1:0-5967 GCA_036263395.1 Rhizomicrobium sp.
TGTGCCGTGCGTCGCGGACTGCGGCAGCGCGTACCTTGTCGAGATAGGCCGCCTGATCCTGGACCTGAAATACCACACTGTTGGATGAGTTCGCACCGGCCCCGGCGCCCGCGTCGATGATGGCACCCACCTTCGACAGATCGGTAACGGTGACGGTCAGCTTGTTGGTCACGGCATAACCGTCATAACGGGTGTAATCGATCTGGCCGTTGGGCAGGTGGGCGTTGGTCTGCGAGATCGTGAACGTTGATGTTTGGATCTGGTTGTCGCGAATGCCGATGCCATGCAGCGCGGCGAGGACGCTGCTCATCTTCGTGTTGTTCTGGCTTAGCGCCACGCTCACCGTCGGCGCCTGGGTTATGACTCCAAGATCGATGCTGGCATGATCCGGATCGACGTACATTGTGGCGTCGCCGACCACGGTGATCGTGTGCGCCAGTGACGCCGGCTCGGCCGACACGGCCGTAACGGATGCCAGCAGAAGTGCCGCGCCGATTGCGAAATTGCGCATCTATTTCTCCATATGCCGGCAGCTCATCGTGTCGATCCATCCGCCCGGCTTGGTGCGGTATTTGACGTAGAAGCCGTAGTCGGTCTTCAGCGACTCTGTGAGCACCGACGGCGTCTCTTTCAGGCCACCCATCGGGCCGCTCCATTGCAACGCGCCGTTGGCGGCCATTGTGTAAGACGAGAAACCGTCGGTCACCTTGTCATAGGGGCGGAAACGGTAGGTGTTGCCGCGGATGTCTATATGGCCCATCGCCATGATGCCCATGCCGACCGCGACCGAGCAGTCATACGAGCCTTCGGCCAATGCAGCCGCCGAGACGATGCTGGGTGTCGCGAGCGATGCGGCCACGATGATTGCTGCTGATAGAACTGTTTTCCGCACGCGTGTGTCCCCCCGGACGTGATGTGAGGCGTTAGACCTTTGCCGCGCGGTTGGCCTTCATCTGCGCGAAGTCGGCGTCGGCGTGGTAGCTGGAGCGTGTGAGTGGCGAGGCGCTGACCATCAGGAAGCCTTTGGCTTTCGCGACGGCTTCGAGCCCCTTGAATTCGTCGGGCGTCCAGAAGCGATCGAGTGGCGCGTGCTTTTTCGTCGGCTGCAGATATTGGCCGATGGTGAGGAAGTCGACGCCGGCGGCGCGCAGGTCGTCCATCACCTGCATGATCTCTTCGCGGCTTTCTCCCAAACCCACCATGAGGCCCGACTTAGTGAAGCCGTGCGGCACCAGTTCCTTCGCATGCTCCAACAGGCGCAGCGAGGTGAAGTAGCGCGCGCCGGGGCGGACCCTCAGATAGAGGCGCGGAACGGTTTCGAGGTTGTGGTTGAAGACGTCCGGCGGCGCCTGCATCAGGATTTCGAGGGCGCCGGGTTTGCGCAGGAAGTCCGGCGTCAGCACTTCGACGGTGGTGCCGGGGGACGCGGTGCGGATGGCTCGGATGACTTTGGCGAAGTGATCGGCACCGCCGTCGGCAAGATCGTCACGGTCGACGGACGTGATCACGACATGCTTGAGGCCGAGTTTGGCGACGGCTTTTGCGACGTTCTCCGGCTCCGCTTCGTCGAGCGGTCCCGGCAGGCCGGTCTTCACGTTACAGAACGCGCAGGCGCGGGTGCAGGTGTCGCCCATGATCATCATGGTGGCGTGGCGGTGCGTCCAGCACTCACCGATGTTCGGACAGGCCGCTTCCTCGCACACGGTTTTGAGATTGTGCTCGCGCACGATCTCGCGCGTCGCGGCATACTCCCGGCTCACCGGTGCCTTGACGCGGATCCACTCCGGCTTGCGCAGCACGACGCTGTCGGGGCGATGTGCCTTCTCGGGATGACGCGGCGGATTCGTGCGATCAATGACAACGACCATGCGATCTATATAGGCCTCTCGTGTCCCGATTTCACGCAGGTTTCGCGCGGGCGTTACATGGCTCGTTAAGCTGTTTGGCGGCAGTGTGCAACTTGTAGACGCAGCGATATGCGAAGGCCGGATGATGCGGGTTTGGAGCAAGATCGGGGCAGCGTTGGTCGTGCTCGCGGCAATGATCCTGCTGCCGCATACGGCGTCGGCAGCGACGTACAAAGTTCTCTACCGATTTTGCCAGGAAGCGAAGTGTGCCGACGGCATCGGGCCGGATGGGCTGGTGCGCGACTCGGCGGGCAATCTCTACGGCACGGTGCGCGCCGGTGGCGCCCACATGGCCGGTGCGATCTTCCAGCTGTCGCGCGATCCGAAGAGCGGCAAATGGAAGAACCGTGTCCTCTACAGCTTCTGCCCCAAGGACGGCTGCAAGGACTCGTTCGTTCCGATCGCACCGCCGATTATCGACACGGCTGGCAATCTTTATGGCTCGACGATCGGCGCAAATGGCGAACCGGACTTTGGCGTGATCTACCGGCTGTCACCGAATGCAGATCGCACGGTCTGGACGTACAGCATCCTGCATCGCTTCACCGGCAAGGATGGCTTCTATGTATTCCATCGCTTGAGCTATGCCGGTGCGGAGACCGGGAAGCCTTACGACGGCACCTCGCCACTATACGGCGCGGCCTATGGCGGCGGTACGGAACCGGGCGCTTTCGGTGTGGTCTTTCAGTTGAAGCCCAGTGCGGCAAAGGTACGTTGGGATTTCCGCGTCGTGCAGGAGTTTTGCCAGACGCCTTGCGGCGTCGACAGTCCGACGAGCGCGCCGATTGTCGATGCGGATGGGTCGCTGTACGGCACAACGGCTGGCACGTTCTATGTCTTGAGTCCCAACGCCGACAGGTCGAAGTGGACGCGATCTGTGCCGCACGTCTTCTGCGCCAAGGCCGGATGCTCCGATGGGTTCATGCCCATGGGCGATATTATCCGCACACCGGGCGGTGATTTCTATGGCGTGACGGGTGGTGGTGGGCCGGCGTGTGCGCAAAGCACAAGCGGGTGCGGTTTGCTCTACACACTGGCAGCGAACGGCAAGTTCACGGTCCTGCACACCTTCTGCGCCAGGAAGGTTTGTAAGGACGGGTTTCATCCGTCTGGCGTGAGCCGCGACCTGATCGGTACGCTCGTTGGAAACACCACAGGCGGCGGCGGTGCGATCTTCAGTTTCCAGAACGGGGCGTTCCGCGAACTGCATCGCTTCTGCAGCAACACGGCCGACTGTCCCGATGGCTACAACCCGGTGGGCGACGTTATTCGCGGCGATAACGGCGGCCTGTTCGGCGTCACCACCAAAGGCGGCGTGAACAACGCGGGTGTCGTCTACGAGATCATGCCGTGATCGCTTGACAGCGGCAGCGGTCGTGCGAGGTTCCGCGGAGATTGCGGAGGGATGCACATGACGCCTGCTGAGATGGAAGCGCTGGCCGACCGGTTGATGGCGGCGATCGAGGCGGGGGATATCGAGACCGTCCGCACCTGTTACGCGCCGGACGTTGCCATCTGGCACAACTTCGATGAGATCGATCAGAGCCTCGACGACAATATCAAGGTGATGCACTGGATGGCGCGTCACCTGCTCGAGCGGAAATACACGGTTCAGAAACGGCGCTTCTTCGCGGACGGCTGCCTTCAGCAGCATGTGCTGACCGGCATCACGCCCGACGGAACGCCGTTCCGCATGCCCGCGTGCATCATCTTCACGATGCAGGACGGCAGGATCACACGGCTCGAGGAGTACCTCGACACCGGGCAAACCGCCGTCCTGAGCGCGAGTTGATCACTTCGCCGGTTTGCAGCCGAGGTTTGCGATTTCGACGCGGCGGTTTTTCGCGCGGCCTTCATCCGTGTCGTTGGTCGCGACCGGGACGGTTTTTCCGTAGCCCTTGAAGGTGAGGCGCGCGGCGGCGATGCCGTGCTGTGTCAGCCAGGCCATGACCGATTTGGCGCGCGCTTCCGAGAGCGTCTGGTTGTAGGCGTCGCCGCCGACGTTGTCGGTATGGCCCTGCACTTCCACTTTCAGTGCCGCGTCCTTCTTCAGAAGACCGAGCACGCTTTGCAGTGTCGCGTCGGACTCCGGTTTCAGGGTCGACTTGTTGAAATCGAACAGCACGCCCAGCAGCGCGACGTGGCAGTTCTTCGCGAGCTTCGCCGCCATGTCGTTCGCCGTTCCGGCGTCGGACACTTTGATCGAATATTCTTCGCCGCCCATGTGGAGATAGGCCCAGATGTTGCGGCCGTTCCTGGCGTAGTGCGCGGTGATCGTCGCGTCGGATCCGATGCTTTGCGAGATGACGGTCCAGCCGGCGGCTTTGAATGCACCCTCATAGGTCTTCACGAAGCTGAGCGTCGAGAGGCCCGGCGGGAAGCCGTAGTACTTGGTGATCGAGCCGGTGCCGACAACCTGTTCCGGATCGCCGCCGGGAATCGCGACAAGCATCTGGCCGTCGTCATGGCCGCCGCTCTTGTAGGGCGAGCCGGGCAGCGGCGCGAGATAGGGGAAGTCGCCCTTCGCGGGATTGATCTTCTCGGCCGTCGCAGCGGGCGCCGTTAGCACCAGCGTTGCGGCGCTGCCGCCGATTTCGATGATGTTGAGGCGGATGTCGTCGGGCGCGAAGAGCTTCATATAAGCCCAGACGTCTTTGCCGTCTTTCTGAAGACGCATCATCGCGCTGAACGGGTTCTCGTCGTACTCGACGGGAATGGTCCAGCCGCTTGCCGTCAGCGATGGTTTGATGAGCGCCCAGATCGCTTTGCCGTCGGCGTTGGCCGGTGGGTGGTCATAGACGAGGCCGGCGTACCAGTGCTTGCCCTGCTTTGTGACCTTCGTGTCGTTGCCGTTGGTACGCACCCACATGTCGGCTTCGCCGTAATCCTCGGCCGTTACACCGCTTCCGCCAGGCGCAACCTTCACGGCGGCAGGCAATGTGAAGTAGGCGGGCAGTGTGGGCTTGGCCGCGGCCGGTTTCGCCGATGCGGCGATCGTTGTGGCGAAACCCGTCAGCACAATCGCGGCGAGCAGAAGCAAGAACCGTTTCATCAAAATCCCCGAAAAACGCCGCAATGTTGGGCAATCGTCCCCCGTGCTGTGCCATGCGGTTTCTGTCCGGACAATTCGCGGCGGTGTAATGTTGCGGCGACCTGACAGGGCCGTTAGCTTGGAAACGGAACTCGGACCGGGCCGTTTGAAGAACCCGGCCGTCCTTGGGAGCGCCCTTTGACCCTTGCCACTGTCGCCGCAGCATCCGGCGAAGACGTCGTCCCCTTCGACATCACCGATGCCGAGCGGCCCGTGTTCGCGGCGTTCGCCGAGGCGCGCAGGAAGTTCGGCGGCGACCGGGTTTGCATTGTCGACATCGACGAGAGCGTGCGGACCTACGACGAGATCATGCGCGGTGCGCTGGCGCTTGGGCACGCGCTGAAGAAGGGCACCCGGGTCGGCGAGAATGTCGGCGTTCTGTTGCCGACCGGCGCAGGCGCGATTGCGGCGTTCATGGCGCTGTCCGCCTATGGCCGCGTGCCGGCAATGCTGAACTTCACATCTGGTATCGCTGCGCTGAAATCGGCACTGAAGACGGCGCAGGTGAAGCGCATCCTGACGGCGAAGCGCTTTGCCGACCAGGGATTTCAGGGGCTGATCGACGAGCTCTCGCAGTTCGCCGAGATCGTTTACCTCGAAGAGATGCGCGAGAAGCTCTCGCTCATGGACAAAGCATTTGCTGCCGTGGGTTCAGTTCTGCCGGGACTTGTGACCAAGAAGCCGGCGCATGCCACGCCGGCGGTGATCCTGTTTACGTCCGGCACCGAGGGCGAACCGAAAGGCGTAGCGCTCTCGCATGCGAACCTGCTGGCGAACGTCGAACAGGTGCGGGTGCATCTGGCGCTCTACTCGTCGGACATCCTGCTTAATCCCCTGCCCGCCTTTCACTGCTTCGGCCTGACGGTTGGTTCGTTGATGCCGCTGCTGCTGGGGCTGAAGGTGGTGTGTCATCCGACACCTCTGGCGCCGAAGGAGATCGTGTCGCGCATCAAGAAGCATGCGGCGACC
>DATAHD010000108.1:0-1513 GCA_036263395.1 Rhizomicrobium sp.
GCGGATGCGGGTCGGATAAAGCTCCGCCTGATAAGCGTGGAACGAGAAGCTCATCGTGTTGTTCGACAAGGTCACCAGCACACCGAACAGGATCAGCGGTGCCATCGCCGTCACGTTGCCGAACATCAGGCCGAACACCGCCACGCATCCCGCCGCGCCGACGATGGCCCATTTGCGCTCGATGCGGTCGGTGTAGAGCGAGGCGAGCAGCGGGCCGCACGGCGCGGCGAGTGCGATGATGAAGGTGTATTCCAGACTCTTCGTCACCGTGATGCCCTGGCTGATCAGGAACGTCGGCACCCAATTGGAGAAGCCGTAGAAGCCCACCGTCTGAAACAGGTTGAACAGGATCAGCATCACGGTGCGCGAGAGATAAGGCGGCCGCCAGATCTCGTACCAGCTGAGCCGCCAGTCGCCGCCGGCCTGCGGCTCCTCGCTCGCATCGCTGTTCGTCGCCGCAACGCCGCTCTCGGCTTCCCAGCGGTCGAGGATCGCTTCCGCCTCGCTCACGCGGCCATGCGAGGCGAGCCAACGCGGACTCTCCGGCACGCCAAGGCGGATGTACCAGACGATCAGTGCGCCGAACGATCCCGCCAGCACCACCCAGCGCCAACCGTCGAACCCGAACGGCGCAATCGGCACCAGAACCCACGCCAGAAACGCCGTCACCGGCACGGCGGCGAACGTGATCACCTGGTTGAAGGCGAAGGCGCGGCCGCGAATGTGCCGCGGCACCAGCTCGGCGATGTAGGTGTCGATGGTGACGAGTTCGACGCCGACACCGATGCCGGCGATGAAGCGCCACAGGTCGAGGCCAAACGCCGTCGTCTGGAACGCCATCACCGCGCTCGCCGCCATGTACCACAGGAGCGAGAAGGTGAAGATCGTGCGCCGGCCATAACGGTCCGCCACGAAGCCGAACACCGCGGTGCCGAGGAACAGGCCGGCGAAGAACGCGGCCACGAAGCCCGCAATACCTTCCGTTCCGAAAAGCCCCGGCGTCGTCGGCGTGAGGATGCCGCTCTTCACCAACCCCGGCGCGATATAGCCGGACATGAACATGTCATAGAACTCGAAGAACCCGCCCAGCGAGATGAGCGCCACGCGCCGCCACATCGCGGCACTGACAGGCAGGCGCTCGAGCCGCGCCCCGATCGGCAAATCCGTCGTCACCAAATCTCCCCTCTTGGTGTAGTCTCGGCGGCAGTCGATATCCTCCCGCCGGTCATGCAGCTCAAAGACATACACGATCTTTCCGCCTATCTGCGCGACCAATTCGCGGCGGCCCGCACCCTCGATCCGGCGGCGGTGTATGTCATCGCCATTGCCGGTGGCGTTGCGGCGGGCAAGAGCACCTTCGCCGGCGAACTCGCCGATGCCATGGCGTCATGGGCAACGCATGTGGAGAAGGTGAGCACCGACGGCTTCCTGTTTCCGAACGCGGTACTCGCCGAACGGCAGCTGTCGATGCGCAAAGGCTTCCCGGAGTCCTACGACATCGATGCGTTGCGCG
>DATAHD010000109.1:0-2775 GCA_036263395.1 Rhizomicrobium sp.
GCGCGCCCGATCGTGGTGGAGCTGTTCACCAGCCAGGGCTGCTCCTCCTGCCCGCCGGCCGATGCTTTGCTGGGCAAGCTCAGTCAGCGCCAGGACGTCGTCGCGCTGACCTTCCCGATCACCTACTGGGACATGCTGGGCTGGAAGGACACGCTGGCGACCGACGCCAACACCCGCCGCCAGAAGGGCTATGCCCAGGCGATGAACCACGGCGGCGTCTACACCCCGCAAATGATTATTGACGGGGTGAACGACGTTGTCGGCGGCCGCGAGAAAGCGGTCCTCGCCGCGATCCAGGCGCGCCGCGATTTCATCCTCAATCTCCAGAAACAGCAGCTGCGCCAGTCGCTGGCCAATCGGCAGATTCCGCTCGACGTACCGGTGGTGCTGACCGCGACGCCGCGTGAGGTCCACATTGTGGTGGGGCAGGCGCACGACAGCGCCAACCACGACGCCACCATCTGGATGATGCGTGTCCTCTCGCAAGGCACCGTGAAAATCGGCGGCGGCGAGAATCAGGGCCGCACAATCACCTACCGCAACGTGGTGCGCGACCTGAAGGCGGTCGGCATGTGGAAGGGACAGGCGGTGACACTCAGCCTGCCGCGTGGTGATACCCAGGTGCCGCATGACGGTATCGCGATCGTGGTGCAGCAGGGGGGCTTTGGCCGCATCATCGGCGCCAGCATGATCAGCCATTCCAACTACTACGCGGCCCAGTAAGGCGCTATCTTTCGAGTCATGGCGCTTTTCTTCGATGCGCAGTGGTTCGATGCGCAGCTTGCCGCGCGCGGTCTGTCGCGTGAAGCGGTGGCGCGCGCGCTCGGCCTCAACGCCGAACAGATTGCCGAATTGTGGAAGGATCAGCGCGAGCTTTCGGTGCGCGATGTCCGCACCTTGGCGCAGCTGCTTGGCGTTCCGGCGCAGAAGATTGCCCATCGCGCCGGGGTCTCGACGCCCATTCCCGCGGAAGCGCCCACTGACAACGGCGCCGCGCTCGCGGAGCTGAATGAGCGTCTCGCCCGCGTCGAGCGCAGTCTTGTCGAGTTGAAGGGCCTCGTCCTCAACCTGATCCAGCGGCCGCAATGACAGCTGCCGGTCTGCTCTTTGCCGCTGTCCTCTTGCTCGCCGCGGCGCTTGCCGTCTTGATCGCGCGCCGCGCTACAAGTGCGGCGGTGTCTCACATCATGCTCGCCTCGGGCATAGCATCCGCTTGGGCGATCACCAGTCTCCTGGCGCCGCACATCGTCGTTCCGGTGATCGCTCTTGCGACATGGTCCACCGCGCTCGCACTCGCGGCGTTCCGCAACACAGCCGAGCCGAACCTACTCATGTCAGCCGGTGCGCTGCTCGCGGCCGTCGCAGCGTCGATGCTGGCCTGGCACTACGGCTGGCCGGTCGTCGGCGCCCTTCCAGTGCTGGCAAGCGTCGTCACGCTGCTTGTTCTGGGCGTGCTCGCTCTCCGCACCCAGCCACGCGATGCCCTGATGCTGCTCGCATCGGCCGGGGCTGTTGTTGCGAGCGCTGCAGCCAACATCGGTGCAGGCAACGCGTCCGCGATGCCATTCGCGGCGGTGGCAACACTCGGTGTGGCGCTTGCCGTCAGTCCGGCATCACGCCTTGCGATCGAAGACAAGCGTGGGTGGCAAAGTCGCCGCCTTGCGGTACGCCGCAAGCGCTGAAGGCGCACGTTGTGGTGTCGCAGTCAGGATTTGACCGAGCACCTGTGCCACAAAGGGAGCGTTGTAACGCGGTCCATCCCACAGCGGCGTGCGCTCTGCTGTGTCATAGCGAGACACACGCTCATCGTTAAAATGCGTTTGCTTTGAATGTTGGCGCGCATGGTGACCGTCGCGTTCACCATAAAAATGGTTGTCGTGCCACGGCTTTTCCGTTCGGCGTATCGGGATCAGGTGATCCGGGCCGCGAAGACGTGTGTTTGCCTCGCTCGACGACATAACGACTTCTTAGGCAAGTCACACGCCGCTCAGCCGCGCACACCCAACAAGTGTTGGAATTTACGAGTTTTTTAAGCCGCCCAACGCATAGTTCATGAACAAAGGCCACGAAAAGAACGGCCTGTAGGGTAATTGGGTGATATCGGTGAACGAGGCGATTCAAAAGAATCCCGTCGACGGCATCCGGCAGTTTGCAGAGCGCGAGCAACTGGAACGTACCAGACTCGCGATGCAGGCAGCAGGTGTCATCGCATTCGATTGGACAACGGCAGACGATCGCATCGTTCTCGACGGTGCGGTTGAAGTTGTGCCGCACTATCGCGATCCCGTGCGCATGTCGCGCGCGCAGGATTTCCTTGGCTGGCTCAGCCCCGAGGCGCGCGGCAAGCTCAGCCACATCGCCGCCTCGCGCGATCACGAAGACACGGTCTTCGAACTCGAAGCCGAAGCCGCTTCGGCCATGGGCACGATCTGGCTCTCGATCTCCGGCACGCGTCTGCCGGGGCTCGGCGGCGTGACCGAGCGCGTGACCGGCATGATGCGCGTTGCCACGGAACGGGTGCGCGAGAAGCATCGCCTGACCTATCTGGCGACCCGCGACGAACTCACTGGCCATCTGAACCGCAACGCGCTGCGCACCACACTGTCCGAGGTGATCGAAACGGCCAAGGCGGAGGAGCGCAGCTGCGCGCTTCTCGTCGCCTCGATCGATCGCCTTGCGATGATCAACGATGCTTACGGCTTCGATGCCGCCGACGAGGTGATCGTCGCGGTGGGTGAGCGCCTGTCGCGCTCGCTGCGCGGCAGCGACGTGATT
>DATAHD010000110.1:0-7887 GCA_036263395.1 Rhizomicrobium sp.
GCGGTGGCGCAGAGCGGCCGTTTCCAGATCGCCTTCTGGGGCAGCGATGCGGCGAGCGGTGTACAGTTCGGTCCGCTACCGGTACCCGTGCCGCATCAGACCTGGGCGGAGTGCCGGAAGGGCCTTCTGTTCGTCGCCGACCAGACCGGCACCCCGTTCGGCGCACTCGATCTCGGTGGCAAAAACTACCACGGCCTCGACTATCCGTTGTTCGCGATGGACATCCGCGAGAATGCGGAGGCGCGGGCGAACGCGTATCTGTCGGCGCAGAGATAGAGGACGCCTACGACTGCAGCTCGGCCGCTTCCGGCGTCACGCGCACGCCGAGGGCGGAGCCGATCGACGCCGACACGACCAGTGCGATCGCGAGCCACTGCAGCGGCGCGAGAACCTGATGCAGGAACACAAAACCCATCAGGGCGCCGACTGCCGGTTCGGCGCTGCACAGAATGCCGTAAGTGTTGGCGGGCAGCTGGCGCAGCGCGACCATCTCCAGCGCGTAGGGAATGGCACTGGAGAACAGGCCGACGGCGAGGCCGATGCCCAGCACGTCGAGATCGAGCAGATGTGCGCCCGCATGCGCGATGCCGACGGGCGCGATCAGGATGGCGCCGATGATCATGCCGATGGCGACGGCCGATGAGCCCAGCGTCTTACCGGCGCGCTTGCCGAAGATGATGTAGGCGACCCACAGCGCACCGGCGGTCAGCGCCCAGAGCACACCGTGCCAGTCGAGCGCCTTGCTCACGCTGCTGATGGGCAGCAGCAGAAGCAGCCCGGCGGTCGCGAGCGCTATCCAGAGAATATCTATCCGGCGGTGCGAGGTGAGCAGCGCGAGGCCCAGCGGCCCCATGAACTCGATCGCGATGGCGATGCCGATGGGTATAGTCTCGAGCGACTTGTAGAAGGCGAGGTTCATCGTGCCGAGCGCAACGCCATAGGCGAGCAATGCCGGCCACTCTTTTCTGAGGTCGAACCGCCACGGGCGGAAGGTGATGGTGAGAACGACCGCCGCCACGATCAGGCGAAGCGCGGTTGCTCCCTCCGGCCCGATGCGCGGAAAGATGCCTTTCGCCAGCGACGCGCCGAACGAGAATGAACCAAGCGCGAGCAGCAACGCGCCGATGGGGGCGAGTGCGGCGCTATTTTTTGCAGGCGGCGTGGTCATGGCTACCTGAAGACCATTGCCGCCGCCGCAATGCAATCGCTGTGTTTGCGCTACCGAGCACCAAAACACTGTCATGGCCCGGCAAGTGCGGGCCACCCAGTTGGTGTTGCTCAACTGTGAGGGCAGAGCGGTATCACCTGGGTGGCCCGCAGTCGCGGGCCATGACAATTGTATTATTTGGGCTGCTGCGGACGGTGTTGGCCCTGGCCGCGATGCTGGCCGCCGCTGCGATGTTGGCCTTGCGGTTTGCCGCCGCCTTGGCTGCCCTGGTTGTTGCCGCCGTGGCCCGCGTGCCTGCCACCGCCTTGACCACCACCCTGACCGCCCGGCTTGCCACCAGCGTGGTGTTGGCCACCACCGTTTCCGCCGTTGCGGTTGCCCCGATGGCGGCTGCGCTTGCGGGCGTAGTCGTGTGGCGGCTTCGGCTTGGACGGCGGCGTCGGGTCGGCGCGCTTGGTGAAAGCGTTGGCGCTCTCCGGCACCGACACGGCACCGATTGTCGGCACGCTGCGTTTGATGAGGCGTTCGATGTCGCGCAGATAGGGCCGCTCGTCGGGCGCGCACAGCGAGATCGCGATGCCGTCGGCGCCGGCGCGCGCGGTGCGGCCGATGCGATGGACATAGCTCTCCGCGATGTTCGGCAGTTCGTAGTTAATCACGTGCGTGATGCCGTCGATGTCGATGCCGCGGGCCGCGATGTCGGTCGCGACCAGAACACGGCTGCGGCCTTCGCGGAAATTCTCCAGCGCACGCTGACGCGCGTTCTGCGATTTGTTGCCGTGGATCGCGTCGGAGGCGATCTGCGCCTTCTCCAGCTTTTCGGCAACTTTGTTCGCGCCGTGCTTGGTGCGGGTGAAGACGATCACGCGGGAGAGTTTCGGATCGGCGAGAAGACCGATCAGCTGGCCCAACTTGTCTTTCGTCTCCGTGAAGATCACGTGCTGCTCCACCTTGTCGGCGGTGACGACGGTCGGGGAGATGTCGATGCGCTGCGGCTGATACAGCATCTCGTGCGCCAGATGCACGATGTCCTTGGGCATGGTGGCGCTGAACAGCATCGAGTGGCGGTTGCGCGGCAGCTCTTCGACGATGCGCTCGACATCGCGAATGAAGCCCATGTCTAGCATGCGATCGGCTTCGTCCACGACGAAGATTTCGACGGAGCCGAGTTTCACGAAGCGCTGCTTGACGAGATCGAGGAGGCGGCCCGGCGTGGCGACGAGAATGTCGACGCCCTTGCGCATGGCTTCGACCTGGCGGCCCTGGTTGACGCCGCCGAGGATGACGGTGCTGCGCAGGTTCAGGTGACGGCCATAGATGCGCAGGCTCTCGTCGATCTGGATCGCGAGTTCGCGCGTCGGTGCGAGAATGAGGGCGCGGGTGCTGAATTGCGCCGGCGGCTTGCGGTTCTCGGCGAGTTTCTGCAACAGCGGCAGACCGAACGCGGCGGTCTTGCCGGTGCCGGTCTGGGCGATGCCGAGCAGGTCGCCGTTCTTGAGCAGCAGCGGGATCGCCTGCGCCTGGATCGGCGTCGGGGTTTCGTAGTTCTCCTCGTTCAGCGAACGCAGGATCGGCTCGGCAAGTCCGAGGCCGGTAAAGGTCAGTTCAGTCACAATCGTCCTAATGCGTGAGACCGCGTGGAGAGGATTCTCCAAGCGTCACGGCTTTTTGCCGTCATCCACGCACATCTGGAACTACGGAGGGGTTTTCATTGGGATTCGCGATGAAGGCGCCAAAGCGCATTGTGCGGTCGCGAACGATGGGCGGCATGTAGGCCGCTTATAATAAAATGTCAATCCGAGGCCCTTATTTGCCGCAGCGCTCAGGATTGATGCAGCGCGAGATAGGCAAGCACGCCAAGGCCAACAGCGCCGAGAGCCATCAGGTACCAGTAAGGCCCCGCCATTTTCGTGCGGTCGATTGTGGTGCCGTCGCGAAGGTAAATACGCCTCCGGATCAGAAAGAAGATGAATATCGCGCCGAAGAAGATCGTCGCGGCCCACAGGATGTAAACGGGCGGAATGGTGTTTGTGCTCTGCAAGCTTACGGCTTCTGAAGCGCGTCGCATTGCGCGGCGAGGTCGGCCAGCGACAGGCGATCGAGTTCGGCGCGATCCGATCCGCCATAGTAGATGCAGTCCAGATCGGCGTGCTGCATGACCTCAATGACCTTGTCGAATTCTTCGCTGGTCTGTGGCTGACGCTGCACATAGCAGTGGCCGGAATCTCCCTCATTGTGCCACGCAAAGATCTCAGGCGCGATCTGTTGGGGGATGCCGCAGGTGAGGCAGCACTCGGCTTCGACATAGAAGGCGCCGGGTGCGTTCTTGTGGAAACGGTCAGGCAAAACACATTTCCGAACTTTGGCCAGTAAACGCTACGCTCAAGCCCGGCAGACGAGCAGTTCTCTACAGGAAAGGCTCGAATGCGCGCAAAGCATGGCCGGGCGTGGACATGGCCGATGCAGCGCCTTCGCGCTAGACTGTCCGCAGCAGATGGGGAGGGACGGTCATGTCTGCAGCGGTTTATACGCGGGATAAGCTGAAGGTCACGCCGGCGGGCGGGTTTCTGGGGGCTTATGTCGAGGGCATCGATCTCAGGCGCACGCTCGATGCGGAAGAGATCGCGTTTGTGCGCAAGGCGCTCAACGATCATTGCGTGGTCGCGCTGCCGGATCAGGCGCATTCGCTTGAAGACATGGAGCGGTTCACCGATCAGCTCGGCGGCAAGGACATCACGCCCTATGTGAAGGCGGTCGATGGCCATCCCTATGTCATCCGTATTTTGAAAGAGCCGCATGAGAAGGTGAACTTCGCCAACTCGTGGCACACCGATCTCTCCTATCTCGAAGCGCCGCCGCGCTTCACGGTCCTGCATTGTCTGGAGACGCCGGACCACGGCGGCGACACGGTGTGGGCTAACCAGCATCTGGCGTTCGACACGCTGTCCGCGGGCCTGCGCGACACGCTGATGGGGCTCGACATGATCCACTCGGCCGGTCCGGCGTATGGCAAGGGTGCCTATCTCGACTCCGTCAAAGACAAGATGTCGACGGTGATCGAGCCGTCGATGGAAGCCTACAAGGAACAGACGCATCCGGCGGTGATCGAACATCCGGACACCAAGCGCGCCGCACTCTACGTCAATCAGGTCTACACACAACGCGTTGCCGGCTGGTCGCAGCCGGAGAGTGCAGGGCTGATGCAGCATCTCTTCAAGCATTCGACCAATGAGAATTTCACCTGGCGTCTGCGCTGGGCGAAGGGGATGCTCGCGATCTGGGACAACACCTCGACGCAGCACTTCGCGCTCAACGACTATCACGGCCAGCGCCGCGAAATGGTGCGCACGAGTGTGAAGGGTACCAAGCCGAAACGGCCGGCCTGACACCGCTTCAGCGAACGACGGGCGTGATCACCGGATCGATCTCAACGGTGTCGTTCAGCGCGGCATAGGCGCAGGCGGCGAGTCCGATCAGGTAGAAGGAATAGAACTGCTCGATGGCTTCGAAGAGCGGCGGCAGAAGCGTCACCGTTCCAGCCTGTGCATCGTGTGACAGGAAGCCGCCCCGCTCTCCCGCACGAAACACGCGCTGCACATGGGAGCGCGACAGGCTGTAGCGCCGCGCAAGAGCGGCGATGGCGATGGGGATCGGTCCCTTCGGCGGAAAGCTGCCGTCCGGTGCCGACACCAGCAACGTGTACACCAGCAGCATGCCGAGATTGTGGTTGGTGAAGGTGCTCAGCGGCGGCAGCGGGTGGGCCTGCACGGACTTGATGAAGCCGCCGCCCATATCGCGCATGAGGCGGCGAAACATAGCCGGCTGCTCCATGATCGCGTGGAAGGCGGCGGCTTCGGGTTCGATCAGGCTGAGGGCGTTGAAACTGCCCAGCAACTGGGTCGCCACGATTTTGCGCAGACGCTCGGTCGTTTGATAGACGCGTGATCGCCGGTCAGGCTGTTCCGCTGCGATCTCGACGAAGCCCAGCATGCGCAGGCGGATGAGAAATGCTGCCGCACGGCCACGGCTGCTAAAGCCGAGATCGGCCATCAATGCCTGAATCCGGGCGAGGGTCAGCCCGCCGCCGGCATCGAGGTAAAGGGCGAAGAAGCCCATGTTCATCCGCGCCGAGTCGTTGAGGGTTCGGCTCATCACCGGGTCGGTTTCGTATTGCCGCAGCGTCTGCTGTGCGATCTGGCGCAGTGCGGTGTGGAAGTTCGGCGCGGCGCGCATCTCCTCCAGTGTGCCCGACGCATAGGGCATGCTTCGTGTCACGGCATACCAGTGCGCCAGTCCCCTCATGCCGATTGTCGAATCCCGCCCTGTTTTCCCGATCCTACCAAAAATGTGCAGGGCGCCTATGCCGCATAAAGGGCTGCGAGGTGTGATCCTCGGCGGTCTCTTCCAAAAATGGGCACTTACAGTCTTGTCATCCTCTGACACGGTCCGGCGCGCTTTTGACGTGTACGGAGGAGTTGGGGATGGCGACGTATTTGGGCACCACAGGCAATGACACCTTTGTGGGCGTCGCAGACGAGCCAAACGACTTCCATCTCGAAAATGGCGGTACCGACACCGCGACCGGTGGTGTCGACGTGGATACCTTCTACATGGGCAAAAGCTTCAAACCGGGCGACAAGCTCGACGGCGGCGCCGGCAACGACGTGCTGTCCTTGGCGGGACATTACATCGGCGGCCGCGCCCTGAAGCTCACATCGGACATGCTCACCAGTGTCGAGCAGATCCAGGTTGCCCACGGTTTCGACTACAACGTCACCACAACCGACGCGACGGTTGCCGCCGGGCAAACCATGCGAGTCTCTGGTGACGATCTCATCGCCGGCGACGTCCTGAAATTCGACGGTTCGGCAGAAACCGATGGTGCATTCGTGTTCGCATCGGGCGGCGGCAGCAGTGTCTTCA
Source organism: Rhizomicrobium sp. (assembly GCA_036263395.1). Classification (GTDB taxonomy): domain Bacteria; phylum Pseudomonadota; class Alphaproteobacteria; order Micropepsales; family Micropepsaceae; genus Rhizomicrobium. Next base: position 6,092 of record DATAHD010000110.1, read on the forward strand.
CTGGTGGTGCCGGGGGCGATACCTTCAATCTCGGCTCTGGCCAGGACGTGGTTCGCGGCAATGCGGGTAACGACGTGTTCAACGCCCAATCTGCGTGGTGGGGACCGGAGGATCGGATCTATGGCGGCGACGGAAACGACACGCTGTACCTGACCGGTGACCTTGGCGCCGTAGGTTCGCCGATAACCCTCCCTGAGACGATGCTGCGCAGTGTCGAGAATCTCAGCGTCACATCGAACACCTTCAATGTCGTCATGTCCGACGGCAACGTGGCGAAGGGGCAAACGCTGTCGCTCGACCTCCTGCATGCCGGCACCGTCGCGTTCGATGGCACCGCCGAGACGGATGGCCGCTATGCGTTTAACCTGGGTGGTGCGCTTTGCACATCACGGGCGGTGCAGGAAACGACAGCTTCATGGTCAACAACAGCTTCTTCGCCGGTGGCAGCAAGATCGATGGCGGTGCAGGCAACGATACGCTCACCTTCAATTTCGCCGCCAATTTTGCACCGCTGGCCGATACGCTGAAAAACATCGAGACGATGCACTTCGGCGGCGGCCCTGACGACGATCCTTATATCGTCCACCTGAACGATGCCAACGTGGCGGCCGGTGCCACACTGACAGTCTTCCTCGACGGTCCTGTGGCCAACTTCCTGGGGTTTGACGAAACGGATGCCCGCTTCCACTTCATTGCTTCCACCTACGATACGACGCTCTCCGGCGGTGCGTTGTCCGACCTGTTCGATATCCGGGCACATGCGGTGGATGAAATCCATGGCGGCGGCGGTGACGACAAGATTTTGATTGGAACCGGTCTCACAGCTGACGACTTCATCGACGGCGGGGACGGCAATGATCTCCTGGTTCTGAGCCCCAGTTCTTATGCAGGTGGGCCTTCGATACAACTGGGTAATTTCTATAGCGTGAACACCATGCTACTTCAGACGGGCGGCAGCTATGATTTCACCGAGTCCGCGTCGATCGTGTTGCGCGGCGAAACGATGACGGTGGACGGACGCAAACTTGGTGCTGAAAACCAATTGTCGTTCGACGGTTCGCTGGAAACGCGCGGTAACCTCATCCTGATCGGCGGCGCCGGTAACGACACGCTCATCGGCGGCCATGGCAACGACAAGCTGTTCGCCAGCGGTGGGGTAACGAACGTCCTGCAGGGCGGCGCCGGGGCGGATGAGATTCATTGCGGCGCCGGAGCCGACACCATCAACTACCTCGCCGTCTCCGATTCAACGGGGGCGGCGCACGATACGATTTTCCGCTTCGATGGCGCTGTCGATCACCTCACGTTCCCAACCTCCGTATCGGCTGTCGATCCGACATTCAAAGGCGGATCGTTTTCCGAAGCGAGCTTCGACCAGGACGTCGCCGCAGCTGTGAGCACATTGGCCGCTTTTCATGCGGTGGTATGGCAACCGAGCTATGGCGTCGCAATTCTGGTGGTCGATACCAACGGTGTGACGGGCTATCAGGCTGGCAGCGACTTCGCGGTTGAGTTCTTGCACCCCAGGAACATCGGCCTCCTGCTCGACAGCTGAGGTCATCGTTCGAAATCTAACGGGAATTACATCCGCGGGGCGGTTCGCAGGATATGGCGTGGCCACTAAGGTCGCGCCATGACCATTGCAACGCCCGCGGACGATTCCGCGAAAACCCGCCAGGTTTTCACCTATTTCACCGCCCTGACGCTCTTCGTCTATGTCGTTCTGCCGAACGGCTATCTGGTCGACTTCGCGACGGCGTTCATGCTGAAGGACCGGCTGCATGCAAGCGCCGACG
>DATAHD010000111.1:0-2424 GCA_036263395.1 Rhizomicrobium sp.
CTTGAGGAAGATCTCGGGCGCGCCGGTGACATCACATCGGAACTGACGATCCCTGCCGAGCAGACGGCGACAGCGAAGTTCGTCACGCGGCAGCAAGGCACGATCGCAGGACTGAACGCCGCGGCGACGGCGTTCGGGCTGGTCGATTCTGCTCTGACATTCAGTGTCGAGGCGCCGGACGGCTCGACGGTGCAATCGGGCACGACGCTCGCCACCGTGCGCGGACCGGCGCGTGCCATCCTGACCGGCGAGCGCGTATCGCTGAATTTCCTCGGCCATCTGTCCGGCGTCGCGAGCGCGACGCGGGCGCTGGTCGATGCGGTGAGCGGCACCAAGGCGCGGATCGTCTGCACCCGCAAGACAACGCCGGGACTGCGCGTGCTGGAGAAATATGCGGTGCGCTGTGGCGGCGGCTTCAACCACCGCTTCGGCCTCGATGACGCGGTGCTGATCAAGGACAATCACCTTGCAGCGGCCGGTGGCATCAAGCCGGCGATCGAACGCGTCCGCGCCGGTCTCGGCCACATGGCGAAGATCGAACTCGAGGTGGATACGCTGGCGCAGCTCGAAGAAGCGCTGTCGCTCGGCGTCGACACGATCCTGCTCGACAACATGCCGCCCGAGACACTGCGGCAGGCGGTGGCGATGACGAACGGCCGCGCCACGCTCGAGGCCTCGGGGAATGTTACCATCGCAACGGTGAAGGCGATTGCGGAGACGGGCGTGGATTACATCTCCTCCGGCGCCATCACACATAGCGCGATCAATCTGGATATCGGTCTGGATTTCTGATCCGCTAGCGCGATGGTTCGAACTCTTTTTCTCACGTCGTTTCTGGCACTGATCTTCGCCATGCCTGCACGCGCCGGCGAATTCACCTGCACCGTTTCCCACTCGATCCGTTTGTCCGAGTATCTCGCGCACCCTTCTTCCTATATCGGGCAGTGCTTGCAACTGCGCGGCGATGTGCGTGGAGTACCTAAACTCGGAGTTACTTTATCAAACGGATCGCCAGGCGGCCTCACGCTCTATTTCGACGGAGACGAGCCTGACGAATTGGATAAGAGCACAGTTTCCATGACCGTCACCGGACGCATCCTCCGATGCGACGATATTGGAAAGAATGCGGAAGAAACCGCCCGCCTTGCCAACGCGCGCGAGGCCGCGACACCGCGACCAGCGGGACAACCGGAAATCGTTTATTTGGGAATGGTTTTCGGCGTCTGTCACTACAGGGACGATATACCGGCGATGCTAGTCACCAGTTATTCGGTTATCGCCGAGAAACCGCTATAGGCGCGTCTCACCTACCGCATTAGAGTGACGCCCGGACAAACATCGGAGACGCACCATGGACCTTCATCTCAAAGGCAAGAACGCCGTCATTCTGGGCGGAACGCGCGGTATCGGGCGGGCGATTGCGGACACGCTGGCGGCGGAGGGCGCGAATGTCGCTATCTGCGCCCGCAATGCCGATCAGGTGAAAGACGCGGTCGCGGCGCTCAAGGACAAGGGCGTGAAGGCGACCGGGGCCTCCGTCGACATCATGGACGGCGACGCGCTCAAGGCGTGGGTGGCAAAGGCCGGCGACGAACTCGGCGGGATCGACATCCTGGTCTCCAACGCCGGTGCGATGGCGCAGGGTGGCGATCCGGCGTCGTGGGAGCAGAACTTCAAGCTCGACGTGCTTGGCATGGTCAATGCGTTCGATGCCGCCAAGCCTTATCTCGAGAAGGCGGCGGAGAAGAACGGCGACGCTTCGTTCGTGATCATCTCGTCCGTGTCCGCAGCCGAGACGGACAATGCGAGTTCGTACGGTCCGATCAAGGCGGCGCTGATCCATGCCGCGAAGGGTCTGGCGCGCCAATATGCCGGCAAGCACATCCGCACCAATGTCGTGTCGCCCGGCACCGTCTATTTCGACGGCGGCGTGTGGCAGATGGTCGAGAAGAACATGCCGGCCGTCTTCAAGGGCGCGATGGAGCGCAACCCGATGGGCCGCATGGCGACGCCGCAGGACATTGCGAACGCGACTGTGTTCCTCGCGAGCCCAGCATCGTCGTTCACCACCGGCATCAACATGCTGGTCGATGGCGCGATCAGCCGCCGCGTGAACTTCTGAACGGAGCGCTGGGGCGATGACGGGCAGAGCGCGCGGGCGCAAATCGATCTTCATCACGGGCGGTGCGAGCGGTATGGGCCGCGAGACCGCCAAGCTGTTCGCCGAGAAGGGCTGGTTCGTCGGCGCGTATGACGTCAACGAGGCTGGCCTTCAGGCGTTGCAGCAGGAGCTAGGCAGCGACAACTGCATCATCGGCAAGCTCGACGTCACGTCGAAGCCGGCGTTCGATGAGGCGATCGTGAAGTTCGGCGAGGAGACCGGCGGCACGATGGACCTGCTGTTCTCCAACGCCGGCATCGGCG
>DATAHD010000112.1:0-6577 GCA_036263395.1 Rhizomicrobium sp.
CAGGCCCGGCGTCTTGGCCGGAACGATGAAAGCCGAGATGCCGCCAGCACCCTTCTTGTTCGGATCGGTGCGCGCCATCAAGGTGAACATGCCGGCGCGGCTGGCGTTGGTGATGTAGCGCTTCGTGCCGTTCACAACATAGTGGTCGCCGTCGCGCACCGCGGTGACTTTGACGGAGGCGGCGTCCGATCCGGCGCCGGGTTCGGTCAGCGCAAAGCTGGCGATGACTTCGCCGCTCGCGAGTTTTGGCAACCACTCGTTCTTCTGCGCGTCGTTGCCGAACATCACGACGCCCTGGCTGCCGATGCCGACATTGGTGCCGATCACCGAGCGGAACGCCGGCGAGGTGTGGCCGAGTTCGATGGCCACCAGCACCTCTTCCTCCATGGTCAGGCCGAGGCCGCCATATTCGGTGGGGATGGAAAGGCCGAAGAGGCCGAGCTCGCGCATCTCCGCGATCACCGAATCCGGGACGCGGTCGTTCTCCGCCACCTGAGCTTCGATAGGGACGCATTTCTCGCGCACGAAGCGGCGCACGGTTTCGAGAAGCTGTTCGCGGGTTTCGGCGTCGAGCGCCATGGACGGTATCTCCCTGTTTGCTGGGCGGGAGACTAGCGCATCCGTGCGCGGGGAAACGAGTGGCGTTTAGTCCAGCGCCTTGGGGACGTAGCTGGAGACCACGACGATGTGGTCGACCGTCTCGCCGTCCTGGCCGAGGGGCAGGAAGGCGCTCTCGTGATAGACGAATTTGGAGTCCGGGATATCCTTGCCGATCCAGCCGCGCACGACGAACGGGTCGCGGGTGGTGCGGACGAGTTCGTAGATGCCGAGCATCAACTGGCCGAACTCCGGCGCCACCGATTTGATCTGGCTGATGCGCAGGTTCTGGAAGTTGAAGCCGTAGGCCTGCACCTGGGCGTCTCCCACCAGGCGGTACTCATAGTCGGTGCCATCGTCGAGCACACGCAGGATGACGAGGTGGCGCAGGATGCCGGCGATGTCGCGCGGTGAGAGCTGCGGTCGCGCGGGCATCCGCCGGTCGCCGCGCAATGCGCGCCAGTAGTTCACGCCGGTACGGACGAGTGGATTTTCAACCTGATCGAGTGTGAGCACATACGTGCTCGAGTTGTCTGGCGCCGGTTGGGGCGCCATCTGGTGCGCCTCCGACATGAGCCCCCCGATCGCGAAATGTGACAACGAGTGTGATGTTATAGGTATTAATATATGTTGACCGAAGCGGGTTGCAGTTGCGTCAAGGACGATTAGTCTGCCTTTGGAACGTACACGGACACATTGAAGATGTGATCGATGGCGTCACCTTCGCCCAACGGAGCGAAGATGCTTTCGCTGTAGATGTATTTCGTCTGCTGTTCGGTGCGCGCGATCCAGCCGCGTAACGCGAATGGTTCGCGTTTGCGCAAGACGCGATCGTAGAGTCGCTTCAGCACCGGGCCGAGGCCGGGTGCTTCCGTCTCGAATTCCGAGAGCTTGCGGCCCTGCATCGAGAAGCCATACGCCATGACATGCGCATCGCCGATCACGCGGTACTCGTAGTCTTCGCCGTCATCGACGACACGCAGCAGGCATGTGTTGCGCAGCAGGCCGCGGATGTCGCGCGGATTGATGTCCGAACGGGCTGGAAAGTCACGGCCGCGGCACAGCGATTGCCAGTAGCTCACGCCGTTGCGGACGATCTGGCTTTCCACCGTGTCGAGCGGAATGCGGCCGTTGGCCGTGTCGTCGACGCTTTGCGGAATGGTGATCGCTACGGCCGTTTGCATCGCCATACCGGATTTAGGAAACCGAACGGCAGCCTGCGGCCATTTGGTTAAATTCCCGCAAAGGATGCCTCAGGCGTCGAGGCGACGCTCAGACGAGAAATCGGCGACGACCATCACATGGTCTACCGGACCGTTCGCGGGGCCGAGCGGCAGGAACAGGCTTTCGAACATGCGATAGCTGCGGTCGATATGCCGGAGCGTGCCGCGCGACGCGTAGGGCGCGTTGGTGTCGTAGATCTTGCGATACACGCGTTTCACGATGGCGCTGAAGCCCGGCGCGTGGCGGTCGAGATCGCTAACGCGCCAGTTGATCGGATTGAAGCCGTGCGCGGTGGCGACCGCCTCACCCACGATGCGGAACGCGAAGTCCTCGCCATCATCCAGCACCTTGGCGAGGATGATGTTCGGCAGGATCTTCTTGATCTGCGCGGGATTGATATCGGTTCTTTGTGGAAAGGCTCGCGTGCCCCGTTTGGAGAGCCAATAGGCGTAGCCTTCGCGGACCACGGGTGCTTCGGCATCGTGCGGATCGATTTCATCGGCAACCGATGTGATCGGAATGGTGTCGGTGGTCGCGTGCTGAAGCATGACCCGGCAATTGTCGCACGAACGATATTAACGAACCGGCAATGCCCGGCAGCGGCGTTAATGGACGGGTTCGGAGTAGGCGCAAACCGCGAAGAGATGGTCGATCGGACCGCCGACAGGGCCGAGCGGCATATAGATGCTTTCGTACTCGCGGAAGGCGCGGTCGATATGGACGAGCGATCCTTTCGCTGCGAACGGCCGGCCGCTTTTGCGCATGTGGGCATACAACTCGGTCATCATCGCGGTGTAGCCGCTGACCTGGGAGTCGAGCTGGCTGACGCGCCAATTGTTGGCGTTGAAGCCGTGCGCCTTGACGTTGGCCTCGCCAACGATGCGGTATTGATAGTCGTGCTCGCCCAGGATGTGCACGAGGATGACGTGCGGCAGCAGGTGCTTGATGTCGGCCGGATTGATATCGGCGCGCGACGGATAGGCCCGTCCGTTGCATTTGGACAGCCAATAGGCATGCCCCTCCTGCACACGGGGGGATTTGATCTCGTCCAGCTTGACCTTACGGCCAAGTTCTTCGGTAGGCGGCATGCGGGTGAGAAGCACCGACCTGGGCCCTTTCGATTTGATGCACCCTCGCATGCCGTGCGTTAATGCAGGACAAACATTCGATGCACGGCCCTATGCGACTTTCTGTTACCGACCAGTCTCCGATCCGCAAGGACGGCAACGCTGCCACCGCGATTGCCGAAACGATTGCACTCGCAAAAGCATGTGAGGCGCTCGGCTACCACCGTTACTGGTTGGCGGAGCATCACAACTCAAATTCATTCGCTGGATCGGCGCCGGAGATTCTGATCGGGCGCGTGGCGCAGGAGACGAAGAGTATCCGTGTCGGCTCCGGCGGCGTGATGCTGACGCATTACAGCCCGCTGAAGGTGGCGGAACAGTTCCGCATGCTGGATGTGCTGACGCCGGGCCGGATCGATCTTGGGCTTGGCCGTGCGCCCGGCACGGATCAGCGCACGGCGATGGCGCTGCAGGCGGGGCCGCAAGGCTGGGGCATCGATGCGTTTCCAAGTCAGGTGCATCTGCTGAAGCAGTTTCTCGACGATGCGAGCGGTGGGCCATCGCTGCCGGACGATCATCCCTATCGCGGCATTCACGCGATGCCGACCGGATCGACGCGGCCGGAGATGTGGCTGCTCGGCTCGGGCATTCACAGCGCGGTGTATGCCGGTGAGCTGGGGCTGCCGTTTGCGCACGCCTATTTCATCAGCCCGGATGGCAGCGAAGAGGCGTGCGAGGAATATCGCCGCCGCTTCAAGCCGAGCGATTGGTGCGAGAAGCCGACGGTCGCGTTGGGCGTTGCGGCGTTGGTGGGCGAGACCGAAGAGGAAGCGCGCCGTCTGGCGGCGTCACGCAATCTTTGGGTGGTGCGATTGTTGACCAACCGGCCGATCCCGTTTCCCTCGCCAGAGGAAGCGCTCGCGTATGAACTCTCCGATCAGGAGAAGAAGATACTCGAGACGGTGCAGCGCCGTTCGATCGTGGGCACGGCGGACGAGGTGAAGACGCAGCTGCGCGCGCTGGCTTACGCGCACGGTGCCGAGGAGCTCAGCGTCGTGACGATCACCTACGACTTCGCGTCGCGGCTACGCTCGTATGAACTGCTGGCGAAGGCGTTCGACCTGACGCCCCCTACATAATCGGCAGCAATCCGATCATCGATCCGGTAAGGCCGCTCGCCATCGCACCGGAGAGCAGCGCACGGGTGGCGAGGGTGACGATCTCGTCCCGCCGCCCGGGGATGAGCGTCGACATGCCCGCGATCATGATGCCGACCGAGCCGAGATTGGCGAAGCCGCACATCGCATAGACCATGATGAGCGTCGAACGCGGGTCGAGCGAACCGGCGGGCAGGGCCGCGAGGTTCAGATAGGCGACAAGCTCGTTGAGGATGATCTTGATGCCCATCAGGCTGCCGGCGGTGGAGGCCTCGTTCCACGGCACGCCGAACAGCCACACCACCGGTGCGAACAGCCAGCCGAACATGCGCTCCAGCGTCAGCGGGGCGCCGCCGAATGCGGGCAGCTGCGCCAGGATCGTGTCGGCCAGCGCCACGAGCGCGACGATGACGATCAGCATGCCGACGATCTGCAGCCAGATCTTCACGCCGTCTTCGGTGCCGCGGGCGATGGCGTCCATGCTGGAGCGGTATTGCAGATCGTTGTCCTCCGCCGTGTCGGTAGCGGTGGAGTCCGGGATCATGATGCGGGCGACGACGATGGCGCCGGGCAGCGACATCATGGAGGCAATGAGGATGTGGCCTAGCGGGCCGGGGGCCGCCGCTAACGACGTGACGCCCGAGAGGATCGAGGCGTAGAGCGCGAAGACGGTGCCGGCGACCGACGCGAGGCCGACGGTGAGGAGAATGAACATCTCCGACCGGGTGAGCCGCTGCAGATAGGGGCGGATCAGGAGCGGTGCCTCGACCATGCCGAGGAAGATGGTCGCGCCGCTGCCGAGGCTGACCGCGCCGCCGAGGCCCATCAGCTTGCGGATGACGAAGGCGATGCCGCGCACGATCACCGGCAGGATGCGCCAGTGCCAGAGCAGCGCGGAGAGGGCCGAGATCACAATGACAAGGGGCAACACGCCGAACGCGAAGCTGACGAGGCCGTTGGGGTTGGTGACGGGGAAGGGCGGGGTGGTGCCGCCGACATAGCCGAAGACGAAGCTGGTGCCCTTGCCGGTGGCGGCCGTCAGCGCGCCGACGGCATCGTTGAGCGCGAACAGGGCGTCGCGAGCGAATTCAACCTTGAGCAGCAGCAGCGCCAGCACCGCCTGTGTCGCGATGCCGACCACAACCGTGCGCCACGGAAAGGCGCGGCGGTTCTCCGAGAAGAGCCAGGCGACGAGCAGGATGGTCGCGATACCCAGCGCGGATTGCAGATGGACGAGTAGCGGCATGTTTCCCCTTCAGCCCTGCACGAATAGCGACATTGGCATGAGTCACCCACTCCACCAAAAGGATCAGAAGGCCTATGGTGACGGCTGGGGGAACTGATTTGTCGCCGATCGAATTCGCTGCCGCCGCGCTGGGCGTCATCAACATCTGGCTCATCATGCGCCGGAGCATCTGGAATTACGCCTTCGGCATTCCGATGGTGCTGCTCTACATGTGGATATTCTTCCAGGCCAAGCTCTACTCGGACGCGCTGCTGCAGATCTACTTCCTGGGCATGCAGGGCTATGGCGTCTGGAACTGGCTGCAGGGGCGGAGCGACGACGGACTGGTGGTCGTCGAGACCATGACGAATGAGGAGCGCGCGATCTGGGGCGGCGTCACGCTCGGCGCGGCGCTGGTCATCGGCTTCCTGTTCTCGCACTTCACCGATGCGGCGCTGCCGTGGGTCGATGCGCCGATCGCGGCGATGAGCATCGTGGCGCAATACCTGATGTCGATCCGCAAGATCGAGAACTGGCTCTTGTGGATCGCGGTCGACTTCATCGCCGTTGGCATTTATCCGGTGCGCGGGCTGTACCTGACGACGGCGCTGTATTTCCTGTTCCTCGTCCTGTCGATCATCGGGTTGATCGAGTGGAACAAGCAACTCAATGCGCAGACGAAAGCGCAGCACGCGTGATCACGGTCTCGTTGTTCGGGCCGGAGAGCACGGGCAAGACGACACTCGCCCGGCAACTGGCGGAGCATTACGGGACCGTCGCAGTGCCGGAGTATGGCCGCATCTATTGCGAGACATTCGGCAACGAATGCGACGAGGAGGACCTGCTGGCGATGGTGCGGGGGCAGGCGTTGTTCGAGGACGCGGCGGCGCGCAAGGCGAAGGGGCTGATGATCCTCGACACCGACCGGGTGATGACGGCGGTGTGGTCGGAGGTGCTGCTGGGCAAGCGGCTGCCGGAACTGGATGACGTGAAGGCGGCTGACTTCTATCTGCTGACCGATGTCGATGTGCCGTTCGTGCAGGACGCCATCCGCTACTTTCCGGATCAAGCGGAGCGGCAACGGATGTTCGATCTTTCCCGCAGTGAGCTGGAGCGGCGGCAGTTGCCGTATGTTGTTGTCAGGGGGAATCGGGAGGCGCGATTTGCGATTGCGGTCGACGCCATCGAAAGCGCGTTTCCGGAATTGAGGGGCAGATGAGCGCAGCGGGGCGGCCGGCGGAGATCAAGGCATTGTCGGGGGCGCGGGCGCTGCCGCCGCTTCTGCTGGTGCTGTATCACTATCACGA
>DATAHD010000113.1:0-4611 GCA_036263395.1 Rhizomicrobium sp.
CCCAGCGCATCGACCAGCAACCGGCTGTTGGCGAACATCGCCCATGCGAACGCCTGGCTCAGCGCAATCAGCACGGCCGCTGCAACGCCGGCCCAGATCAGTCCGAAGCGAAAGCCGAGGAAGATGATCACCGCGCCGCCCAGCGCCGCGAACAGCACCTCGGCGCCCAGCGCATTCGGCCGTGACAGACCGGCGTCTAGCAGGATGTTCTCCAGCGCCTCCGCCCGCACATCGCCGACCGACCGCGCGCCCAGCGGCGTCATCACCGTCGCATCGAGCGGCGCGATGTAGACCACCGCGTTCTTCAACACGCCGGCCGGCAACGTCTTCGCTTCGAGCGCCGCCGCACTGATGTCGCGCTTCGCATCCTTGCTGAAGTTGATCAACATCGTCCCGTCGCTCGCGATCTCGGTATCGACAAGTCCGATCCGCGCTGACGTCAGCTGCGGCGCACCCAGCCCCGGCAACACCCCGCCCGGCTTGGCGACCAGCGTCATTCCGGCAACGGCGTTGGCGAGGCGCACGGCTTCCGCATCGATCCCGGGCACCAGCTTGCCGGCCCGCTTGAACACGATCGGCAGCGCCCGCAGCTTGCCGTCCGCGTCCACCGGCAGGTTCAGGGCCCCGATGCCGAGGCTCGCTTTCTCGATCACCGGCAGAGCTGCGGCCGCCGCGGCATAGCCGGGTACAAGCAGAGTCTCGGCACGCCCGCCCGACATCCGGATCGCGGTTTTGATCGTCGGTGCCGGACCGTGCGCCGCATCGGCGAGCGTGAACCCCGTCACGCTATGCGCATCCGCCATCGCGCGCGCCAGCACGTCGTCCGGGGAGCGCAGCTTGGCAAGCGTCGCACGGATCGGATCGGTGGTCGGCCCCGCCGGCAGGTAATTGAGCACCGTCTTCGGCGACGCCGGGTCGGGCTGGTCCAGCGGCACTGCAAACACCACCAGCGCGGCGCCACTGTCCTTCAAATCCTCGGTCAGTTTGGCGAGCGTTGCATGCGACCACGGCCAGCTGCCGAATTTGGCGTAGGACGCGCGGTCGGCGGTGAGCACCTTCACCGTCAGCCCGCTTCGCGCCCGCGGGTCCTCATAGGTCCGGGGTTTGGCATAGCGATAGGCGTCGAACGCGATGTTCCGGACGTGGGTCGCCGCCCCCCACGGGTCGCCCAGCAGAACCAGCAAAGCAAGGCAAAGCACGGCCACCGGCCATGCCCACAATGCGACAGGTCCCTCGCTTAGCTTCACCAGATGTGCCCCTGCGGCGTTTTGGCCGCGGATCAGATTCAAGTCCCCGAAGTCCTTATACTACCGCGCAAATTTTCCGCGCCGCACAGTTTTTTATCATCCGTATTTTTCCTTAGCTGGCGACGGTTCATTCACCACTTCGACCTACAGTTGCAGCGGCTCAAGGGGAGGTCGTGTGAAGTGACGGTGCTGTCATTTTCACCTGCCACTCCGTTGGCACGTGCACAGCCTTTCGGGGATCCGGTGTGGCCCCCAGCGGAGATTTCGAATGGATAACATCACCAAGGACGCCGCCTATAATGCGGTCGATCCGACAGACTTCCCGGCAATGCTCGACCCCAAACGCTACGGCGAACGGTCGACCGCCTTCGACAAGATCATCAGCGCGACCCACGACCATTTCTGGGATCCGTTCGACAAGAAATACATCGATTTCTCCCAGCCCTTCGACATGGAGAAGGAATATCTCTTCGATCCGAAGCTGAACGGCGATCTCAAGACCGCGATCGGCGACAAGCTGGATGAACGCGGCAAGATCAAGCTCGCGAATCTCGATGCGCTGTGGTCGATGTCCTCGATCCTGCACGGCGAGCAGGGCGCGCTGTCGCTCTCCGCTTCGCTCTGCCACATCCTGCGCGATCCGGGGGCGCAGGAATACGCCGCCAACCAGACACGCGAAGAAGCCCGTCACGTTGCGGCGTTCTCGCAATACATCAAGGCGCGCTGGGGCAAACCCGCCGCGGTCGGTCCGGCGCTCGGCGGCCTCCTCAACGAACTCGTGTCGTCGCCCTTCGTGTGGAAGAAGCTCGTCGGCATGCAGATGCTGATCGAAGGCCTCGCCATGGGCGCCTTCGCCTCGATCTGGAAAGACGCGCGCGATCCGCTGCTGCGCCATCTCTGCCAGCTCGTGATGACGGACGAAGCGTTCCATCACAAATTCGGAAAGATCTGGGCCGATCGCACTATCCCGTTCCTCAGCACCGAAGAGCACAACGCCATCGAAGATTGGGCGGCGCAGGTGTTCATGGTGCTGCTCTACAATCTCGGTTCGCCCGATCAGAAGAGCTGGATGTACGAAGCCGTCGGCCTCGATCCGGTGTGGTGCCAGGGCGCTTTCATGGAAGCCTTCACCGAAGCCGACATGCGCGCCGACATGCAGGACGCCACCAACATCTTCCGCGTCCTCATCAAGACCTTGCTGAAAGCCGGCATCATCACGGATCGCACGCGTGAGGTTTACGCGGCCTATATCGACATGGCCGAACTCTACGCCGAAGGCGACCGCATGGTCGGCGACGACATCGCGGAAGAGGGCATCCGCTTCCTGCAAAAGCTCAACGGTAACGGCGGCAAACTGATCGTCCCGTCACAGACGCTCATCGCTGCCGAATAAGTTCACGTCTCCTCAGGACGCAAAAAGCGCGGCTCGCAAGAGCCGCTCTTTTTGTTTGTCACGCAGCGCGGCGTCGCACCAAACTGAACCCAGCAAACCCAAGGCCAATCACCAGGCACAGCCACCCGAATGCATCGCCGATCTTGTCATACAAAGTCTCGCCGCCATGTCCGTTCAGCGGCAGATCGCCAACCAGCACATCGAACTCCGATCCACCCGTTACCTTCATCGCCACCACGCGCCCATATTTGTCGTTGAGCGTGAGCAGTCCGTTGCGTGCGGTACGCGCCATCGGCACACCGTTCTCCACCGTGCGCAGCAAGGCCGACTTGGCGTGGTTCGACGCATCGGTGACGAAATCCCATGCCGGCACCGCCAGCAGGCGCGGCTTGGTCGCGACCATGTCGCTGCGAACCATCGCTTGAAAGTCCATGTCCTTGCAGATTTCCAGCCCCATGCCGTCCGTCATCGCGAGTGGTCCGGGGCCACGCGTGTAGCGAAGCTCCAATCCCGGCACGAGTTGCCGCTTGGTGTAGATCGTCGGCCCCGTGCCCTGTGGCGTGTATGCCCACGACACGTTGTACGCCTTCGCGCCATCACGCGCGTCGAACCCAGCCACCAGCACCGCGCCGACATCTTTCGCGGCGCCTGCAAGTTTCGCTTTCGCCTCCGGCTGCCAAGCGGTCTGCACGATGGCGAGCTTCTCCGGCAGCACGATCAGCTTGATGCCTTTGCCTTTCAGCGCCGCAATCTGCTGCACATAGGCATCGACGGTATCGCGCGTGTCCTTTTCGTTGTTGGACTCCGCCGCCTTCTGCATCACATCGGTGTTGATCAGCGCGACGCGCAGCGTTTCCTCCGGTGCGCTCATCCGCGCAAAGCCGAACACCGCATTGGCGGCGAACACCGCCACCGCGACAATGGCCGGCATTGGTGAGCGACTGGTGATCGACGCTGCGATGCCGGCCGGCACGAAGCCGAGCAAAAACGTGATCCCCCAGATGCCGACCAGCGATGCGACCTGCATCAGCGCCGGCGCAAACACCTCCGCCGTCGCCGGTGTCGCCACCGCGCCACCGCCCGCATTGAACGAGCCGAGGAAATCGAACCCAGCCCACAGCGCGGCAAACGTCAACGCGCCCACCAGCGGCGCAATCCGATGCGCCGTCAGCCGCCCGGCACTCACCGCCACCGCAAAGAAGAATCCGGGAAAGACCAGCCCGCTGATCAGCACGAAATCGGGCAGCACCCCGAGATAGGCCCGCAGCATGCTGGTCGCGCCGAGCGAGTACCCGGCCCATGCGGCGAGAAACGCAGCCCACCACGGCGTCTCCCGCCGGAAAGCCAGCCACACGACCGGCAACGGCGCCAGCCACGCCAGCCACCACTGCTCGCCCAGCCCGATCGAAAAATAGAACCCCACCGCCGTCGCCAGCGCACAAACAATCGCGACCACTTGTTCCTCCGGTACTCTAACGCGGGCCGCCAAGGTTCCGCGGGAGACGCAGGGGAGAGGGGGGCACCGCCACCCATACCGTCCCGCGTCCTCAGTGAACCTCCGCGCCCTCCGCGCTGAATCTTTCCCCGACCCTATAGCCCCGGCCCCGCCCGCATTTGACCGAAATTGCTCGAGTAACTGCTGAGGCCGCCGCGCGCTCGATCTCATCCGAACGCCCGCTCCACCCCACGTCCCCGGCGCCCCACCCCTCCGCTGTCATCCTCGGCGACTGGCGCGCAGCGCCGGGAGGGAAGGGGACCCAGGATAATCCGCTTGGAAGGTGCTCGAAGGTGAGCAGCACACAAACCCGGATAGACCTCGGCAGGTTGCTCATCCTGGGTCCCCTTGTAACTTGAGTTTGTCCGGATCGGCTAAGCTTGCCGATGCGGAGGCGGGCGGGAGTTCGCAGTCCCCATGGTCGGTCGAGGCCGCAGGGAAGCACGTGACCCCGTCCGTCGTTCCATCGAACCCGA
>DATAHD010000114.1:0-4100 GCA_036263395.1 Rhizomicrobium sp.
CGCGGATGCCGACGCGACCGTGGTGGTGGTGAAGAGCGCAAATACGGATTTCTTCATCGCGCATTTCGATGTGGCGGCGATCCTGTCGTTCCCGATCGATCAGCCGGCGGTGCGGTCCGACAAAGACGACAACGCCTTCCATGCGATGTGCCGCCGGTTCGCGACGATGAACAAGGTGACGATCGCGCAGATCGAGGGCCGCGTCGGTGGCGGCGGCAGCGAGCTGTCGATGAATTTCGACATGCGCTTCGGCGTGAAGGGCAAGACCATCGTCAACCAGATGGAAGTGCCGCTCGGCATCCTCCCCGGCGGATCGGGCACGCAAATCTTGCCGCGCCTGATCGGCCGCAACCGCGCCATGGAAGTGATCATGGGCGGCGTCGATATGGTGGCGGAAGATGCGGAGCGCTGGGGTTACCTCAACCGCGTCCTGCCCGCCGGCGAGATCGGGCCGTACGTCGACAAGCTGGCACGGCGCATCGCGTCGTTTCCGGTGGAAGCGGTGCGGCTGGCCAAGGAAGCGATCAATGCGTCGTCGCGGCCATTGGCGGAAGGTTTGCGCGAAGAGAGCTATCTGTTCCAGCAACTGACCCGCACCGAGAGCGGGCGGCGGAACATGCAGCGCTTTCTGGATATGGGTGGACAGACGCGCGATGTCGAACTGCGCATCGGCGAAGTGAATGCGGAGTTGGGGAAGGCGTGACGCTAGGTTTCGCTGCGAATCTCGGTCGGGCGCGCCATGGCGTAGCCGCAAAGGCCAAGCGCGAGTGCAAGGCATAGCCAGGCGAATACATCGCCAATCAGACTATAGAGCGTCTTCACGCGCTTTGCCGGGACGTCGACGATCAGCGTGTGCCTCTGTCCCGAAAGCGTGTGCTGCATCGCCAGCGTGCGGCCGTAGGGATCGAAGGCGGCCGAGACACCCGCATAATCGACACGCACCAGCGAATAGCCGTTTTCGATGGCGCGAAGGCGCGCCATTTTCATGGTGTGGGTGTAGCCCATCGCCGCCCAATCCCAGCCGGGCAGCAACAGGATATCTGCGGGAACGCGCATCAGCGCCGGAAAGTCGCCGTCGTAGCAGATCACATTGGCAAGGCGGCCAAGCGGTGTATCGACGACCGGAACGTCACCCATAAATGGCGCCACCGGCTCCAGACCCGGCACGGGATGGTTCTTGCGGTAGTGCCAAAGCTGAACACCGTCCGGAGAGAACAGATACGTCTCGTTGCGTTCGAACGGCACGCCGATCGCGGCGTTAATGTAAATATGTTCCGCGCGCGCGAGTGCGGCGACCTTCTGCAACAAGGCGGGCTTGTCAGCTTCAAGAACCGGCGCGGCGGTTTCCGACCAGACGACAATCTGCGCGCCCGATCGCGCGGCGTCGCGAGTCCGTGCCAACAGATCGTCCGCCACACTGGCGTATAGTGCCTTCATCGCCGGCGTAGCGATGGCTGCCTTCGTTTGTGCGGAAGGCGGAAAATTGGCGGGGCTGACGAGTTTCCATGCGGCTTGCCGCAGTTCAGCCGGCGCCGTGATACCGGCAATCTTCACCGCGGGTGCGGTGTTCGGCAGCGCGGCGAGAGAGAGCCGCACTTCGCCGTAAACGAAGATCAGAAAGAGTATCGCAGCGAACCCGCCACCCCAGCGCACCGCTGTTTCGCGCGAGGGATTTTCCCAAACGCGATTGGCGATCGTTGCACCAAGCGCTATCAGAAAGCCGATAGCGTAAGGCCCGGTCAGCGAAACGATCTGAATCAGCGCCATGTTCTCGCCCTGCGTGAACGCGCGCACGCCGATGCTGGTGCCGACGGGAAGGTTCGAGCTGACGATGAATTCGACGGCCGCCCAAACGGTAGGGAACAGCAGAAGACGGCCGGTGGCGCTGAGGCGACCTGCGAACAGACGATCCATGATGTACGGAATCGCGAAAATGAGCCCGAGAATAAAGGTGAGAAGAGCCGTAACAGGATTGCTGGCCAAGTTGGTGGCATCTTCGGCGCCCATCCAGATCATTTGCAGGAACGACACCGTAACCACAGCGGCGATCGCGACGAGCGGTCGGCTCGCGCGGCTGAACCGCAGCAGGACAATCGGCGCGAGCCATGCCGCGAGCGGCAAACTCCAGCGGCCCCCCACCGAGAGCAGCGATGCCACGAGGCCAACGGAAAGCCCCAGCAGGTTCGGCATCGCGTACACGAGGCGCGCGCCCGTGCGCTGCGGTGTTGCATCGAAGCCGGTCGAAGTCGTCATGATCGCCCTGTCTGTTTTTCACCCAGGGACAGGTGCTACACCTTCAAGGTAGGTTGAAGGTCAAGAGGCACAGCATGCGTATCGGCGAATTGTCCCGGCGATCAGGATTGGCGGCATCGCGCATCCGCTTTTACGAGGCCAACGGCCTGCTGCCAAAGGCGCAGCGGAGCGGCAATGGCTATCGCGAATATCCCGAAGGCACCGTGGATAAGCTGCGGCTGATCCACGACTCCCAGCACCTCGGTTTTTCGCTGAGCGAGATCAAGTATGGCTTGGCGCAGGCGGGTGAGAACCGGCCGTCGAAACGCGACATGCTCGAAGCGCTGCAATGCAAGCTGACGAGTCTCGATCAGCATCTGGAAGAAGTGACGATGCGCCGACGGCGCATTGTCGAGCTGATCGAAGAATTCGAAAGCTGCGCGACCTAGAGAGGCCCTCTCCCGCTTTCGCGAGAGAGGTTCTCTTCCGTTAGAGAATGCGTGCGTCTCTTCCGCCGCGCACCAGAGTGCCTGGCAACGCGCCCGTGGAGACGCCGTCTTCGAACGTCACCTGGCCGGACTTCACGGTGTAGCGGTAGCCTTCGACGCGTTGGACCAGGCGGCGGCCGCCGGCGGGGAGATCGTGGACGGCTTCGGGGCGATGCAGGCGCAGCGCGTCGAAGTCGATGATGTTGAGGTCGGCGAGGAAGCCGGGCTTGAGTTCGCCGCGATCGTGCATGCCGTAGGCTTTGGCGGTTTCGCTCGACAGCTTCTTCACCAGGAATTCCAGCGGGAACTGGTCGCCCTTGGTGCGGTCGCGCGCCCAGTGGGTGAGGATGAAGGTCGGCATGCCGGCGTCGGCGATGACGCCGCAATGCGCGCCGCCGTCGGAGAGGCCGAACAGCACGTTCGGATGTTCGATGTTCTTGCGGAAGAAATCGAAGTTGTAGGTCACGTAGCCGCCGAGCGGTTGATAGAACAGCTCCTTGCCGTCGGCGCGCAGCAGCAGGTCGTACATGTATTCGACCGCAGGCACGCCGGCTTCCTTCGCCATCGCGCCGACGCTGTGCTCGCGGTTCGGTTCGTAGTCCGGCTTGTCGCCGAGCGGGAAGACGCGCCACAGGAGCTCTTCGAGGCTCTGGCCCATGATGCCGGAGCGCGCGGCGGAGTCTTCGCCGAGTAGCGCGGCGCGGATTTCCGGACGCTTCATCGCGGCGACTTTGCCTTCGAGCGGCAGGTCGGCGAGTTCTTTGCGCCAGGTCGGGTGCGCGATGAAGATGTGGAAGTTCGACTGCAGGCCCTGAAGGATGCCGGTCGGACGGCCCGCGATCTGCGGACGGATTTCCATACCATCACGGCGCGCTTCCTCCGCGATGTTGTACATCTTGTTGCCTTCATAGGCGCCGGCCGAGGTGGCGACGAGTGTCACCGGCAGGCCGGTGGTCTTCGCGAACTCTTTCACCCACGCCCACTCATTGTCCTCGCCGAGATGATCGGAGACGACTTCGTAGACGCCGTGGCTGAGGCCTTTCATCGCCATGCCCATGGCGAGCATTTCGTCGGAGCCGGCGAAGGTCCCCGGGACGTGCACACCCTTCTTGTCGCGATGCAGAAGCGTGCGCGAGGTGGTGAAGCCGAGCGCGCCTGCCTCTACGCCTTCGCGGACGAGTTCGGCCATCTGGGCGATCTCTTCGGCATTGGGTTCGTAGTCGGTGTTGCAACGCTCGCCGAGGACGTAAGCGCGGACGGCGCCGTGTGGGACCTGCGCGGCGACGTCGATGGCGCGCGGCTTGCTCTCCAGCGCGTCGAGATATTCGGGGAATCGTTCCCACTGCCAGTCGATGCCTTCGGCGAGCGCGGCGCCCGGAA
>DATAHD010000115.1:0-2020 GCA_036263395.1 Rhizomicrobium sp.
CAATATAAGCTGTCTGACGGCAAGTCGCAGAGGGACTGATGCGCACCACACTGAGCCATGTCGCAAAAGCGGTGACTGTTGCCGCGCTGCTCATCGTGCCGCAGGCGGTGCAGGGTGAGGGCGGTGCGCCGCCGCCCGCACCCGCTGCGGGCTGGGGCTATTACGGCGGCGATGCCGGCGGCCAGCGCTTCTCGCCTGCCCGACAGATCACCCCGGCCAATGTCGCAAAACTGCAAATCGCCTGGACCTACTCCAACGGCGACCTCACGAGCAAAGGCGAGGTCATCAAACGCGCCTCGTTCGAGAACACACCCATCCTCGCCGAGGGCCGCCTCTACACCTGCTCCGCCTTCAACGAAGTCGCCGCTCTCGATCCCGGCACCGGCAAGCAGCTCTGGTCGTTCGATCCCAAGCTCGACACCACCGTGCGCTACCCCAACGACTACATTTGCCGCAGCGTGGCCTTCACCCGCGTCGCACCCGGCAACGGGGCGTGCGCTGCCCGCATCTACCTCAACACCGCCGACCGCCGCCTGATCGCGCTCGATGCGGCCAGCGGCAAACCGTGTGCCGGTTTTGGCATCAAGGGCACCGTCGCTCTCCCAATCGCGAACAAGACCAGCAGCCCGGCTGCTTACGTGACGCTGATGACCGAAGCGGAGGCGCACCGTCTCGGCCTTCCCAAGAACCAACACTTTCCCCCGGGCCTGCGCGTCTACTTGATGCATGCCAAGGACGGCAGCGTCGTCGGCTACTACCGCCTGGGCTCAATCCACACGACCAGCGCGCCTGTCATCACCCACGGTGTGGTGATCGTCGGCTCCTCGATCGACGACAACCAGCGCGTCGACGAACTACGCGGTACGGTGCACGCCTTTGACGTGGCCACCGGCAAACTGAAGTGGAGCTTCGATCCGCTCGCGGAAGACAAGCCGCCCTATCGCGCAGGGGCCGCCAATGTGTGGGCGCCGATGAGCGTCGACGAACAGCGCGGCCTCGTCTTCCTGCCGGTGTCGTCCGCCAGCCCGGATTTCTTCGGGGGCCTGCGCCGCGGCAACGGCAAATATGCGAACTCCATCGTCGCGCTGCATGTCGCGGATGGCACTGTCGCGTGGTCGTTCCAGACGACGCATCACGATGTGTGGGACTACGATCTTCCCGCGCAGCCGACGCTCGGCATGGTGACGTACAACGGCAAAACGCAGCCCGCCGTCATCCAGCCGACGAAGCAGGGCCTCGTCTTCACCGTCAATCGCGACACCGGCGCGCCGGTCATTCCGGTCGTCGAACGCAAGGTGCCGCAGGACAAGGCCGCCGGCGAACAACTCTCGCCGACGCAGCCGTTCCCCGTTGCACCGCGCCCGCTCGCACCGATCCATATCAAGCCGGATGACGCGTTCGGTCTCACCTTCTGGGATCGCGGCAAATGTCATGACGCCATCGCGGCCGCGCGCAACGAAGGTCTCTACACCCCGCCGAGCGAGCAGGGCACGATCCTCTATCCCTTCACCGGCGGCGG
Source organism: Rhizomicrobium sp. (assembly GCA_036263395.1). GTDB lineage: Bacteria > Pseudomonadota > Alphaproteobacteria > Micropepsales > Micropepsaceae > Rhizomicrobium. The sequence continues at coordinate 1,520 of DATAHD010000115.1, forward strand.
CACGAACTGGGGCGGCCTCGCGTTCGATGCCGCGCACGACATCGTCTACGTCAACACCTCCGCGATGATCCACGTCGTGACGTTGATCCGGCAGAGGCAGTTCGGCGAAACGAAGGAGAAGTTCTTCGACAAGGAAGTTTCGCCGCAGGAAGGCGCACCGTTCGGCATGATGCGCGCCGCGATGCTCTCGCCCATCGGCATGCCGTGCAATCCGCCGCCATGGGGCCAGCTACACGCGGTCGACATGCATAGCGGCAAAGTGCTGTGGTCCGTCCCACTCGGCACCACCGAAGACATGGCGCCGTTCAGCCAGTACATCCTCGGCACCAAGACCGGCACACCGAACCTCGGCGGCCCGATGGTCACCGCCGGTGGCCTCGTCTTCATCGGCGCCGCGATGGACAACTATCTGCGCGCCTTCGATGCGAAGTCCGGCGCCGAACTTTGGAAGGGGCGTCTCCCCGCTGGCGGCCAGGCGACGCCGATGACCTACACCTGGAA
>DATAHD010000116.1:0-18398 GCA_036263395.1 Rhizomicrobium sp.
GGCAAACGCGCCGATCAGCGAGCGCACGCGGTTGGGGTTCTTCAGGCTGAAGGCCGGGTTGGTCATCAGCCGCTTCACCTCGGCGACCGTGCCGGGCAGGCACGAGCCCGCCTGCAACGCCATCCACTTGTCGAGCACCAGCGGATCGTTTTTGAAGCGATCATGGAAGTGATCGAACGCCGCCTGCTTCTTCGCCGACTCCATACGCGTGAGCGCAGCGAGGCCGGCGATGCTGTCCGTCATGTTGGTCGCGGCACGATAGTGCGCATCTGCCAGCGTGGCGGCGGCTTCGTCGTCGGCGGCGGTGAGATAGCGCAGGCAGGCGTTGCGCAGCGCGCGGCGGCCAGCCGGTCCCGCGCCGGGATCGAACGCGCCGGGCGTGCCCATCATGTCGTAGAGCTGCTTGATGCGCGCCCCGTGTGCGGCTGCGACGGCGCGGATCAGCGCGATGCGCGCCGCAAAGATGCCGTCCGGATCGGGCGGGCTCATCTGCAGCGCGAGTTCGGTGTCGATCGGCGGCAGCATCATGTAAGCGGCGTAGGCCGGGTCCTTCTCCGCCTCCGCAAGCACGGCGCCGAGGGCTTCGACATACGGCTTCTCGCCCGCGAGCTTGCCGCCGTTGCGTGCTGAATCGAGCAGGATCTTCGCCGACAGCTTCTGCGCCGCTTCCCAACGGTTGAAGTCGTCCTGATCCGACTGCATCTGGAACGCGAGTTCGTCGGGGCCGAGGCCGGTGACGAAATTCGCCGGTGCCGAGAAGCCGCGGCCCACCGACACGAGCGGCTTCTGCGCCACGTCGATGAAGTGGAAGGTCTCGCTCGCTTTCGTCAGTTCAAGCACGCGCTCTTCCGGGCCGGTGGTCTTCTCGCCCTTCAGCGTGAGCGGCATCGGGTTGCCGTTCTGGCCGATGAAGCCAAGCTTCACCGGAATGTGCATCGGCTCTTTCACCGGTTGGCCCGGTGTGGGCGCCAGCGACTGTGTGATGGTGAGCGCGAAGCTCTTCTCGTTTGCGTCGTAGTCGCCTGTGGTCTCGATGGTCGGCGTGCCGGCCTGCGCGTACCAGCGGCGGAATTGCGCGAGGTCGCGGCCGTTCGCGTCCTCGAAGCAGTTGACCCAGTCCTCCACCGTCGCGGCCTGGCCGTCATGGCGCTGGAAGTAGAGGTCGGTCGCCTTGCGGTAGCCTTCGTCACCGACCAGCGTCTTCAGCATGCGAATGACTTCGCTGCCTTTTTCATAGATCGTCGCGGTGTAGAAGTTGTCGATCGTGATGTAGGCCTGCGGCTGCACCGGATGGGCAAGCGGGCCGCTGTCCTCCACGAACTGGCGCATGCGCAGCATCTTCACGTCTTCGATGCGTTTCACGCCTTCGCTGCGCATGTCGCCGCTGAACGACTGGTCGCGGAAGACGGTCAGGCCTTCCTTCAGCGACAGCTGGAACCAGTCGCGGCAGGTGATGCGGTCGCCAGTCCAGTTGTGGAAGTACTCGTGCGCCACGACGCTTTCGATGCGAGCGTAGTCGTCGTCGGTCGCGGTTTCCGGCGAGGCCAGCAGCAGCTTGTCGTTGAAGATGTTGAGGCCCTTGTTTTCCATCGCGCCGAAATTGAAGGCGCTGACGGCGACGATCATGAAGATGTCGAGATCGTATTCGAGGCCGTATTTCTCTTCGTCCCAGCGCATGGCGCGCTTGAGCGAGTCCATCGCGTAGGTGACTTTGCTCTCGTTGCCATGCTCGACATAAATCGCGAGGTCCACCGGGCGGCCGCTGCCGCGGACATAGGTGTCCTTCAGCACGCCAAGATCGCCGGCGACGAGCGCGAAGAGATAGCACGGCTTCTTGAATGGGTCGTTCCAGACCGCGAAGTGGCGGCCGTTCGCAAGATCGCCGCTGCCGGTCAGGTTGCCGTTGGAGAGCAGCACCGGATACTTCGCTTTGTCCGCCTCGATCCGCGTCGTGTAGACGGTGAGATAGTCGGGACGGTCGAAGAACCAGGTGATGCGGCGGAAGCCCTCCGCCTCGCACTGGGTGCAGAAGATGCCGCTCGCGGTGTAGAGGCCGTTGAGCGTCGTGTTGGTGGCGGGTGAAATCTCGGTCGTGATCTCGAGCGTGAAATTCTCCGGCGTATTCGCGACGGTCAGCAGGTCGTCCGCAACGCTGTAGTCGTCGGGCAGGAGCGCCTTGCCGTCGATCTTGATGCTGAGCAGCTTCAGCTGCTCGCCGTTCAGCACCATCGGCCCGTTGCCGGTCTTCTCTATCTTCGACGTCGCCTTGACGATGGTCTTCTCGGGATCGAGCTGAAAATCGAGGGCGATGGAGTGAACCTGATACTGCGGCGGCACATATTCGCTGAGCTTGATGGCGCGCGGTTCGTCGGTGCGCATGAATGTTCCTGCGTGTGATGACCCGCCCGGTATAGAGCATTTCGCCCGTGCGGTTGTTTCAAAATTCCGCGCGTTCGGGTTCCTTTCGGACCCTTAATCCATACCGCGTTCAGGGTTTGGATTTCGGCAACCGTTCGCTGCGCAGTTTGGCGGCGCGGGCGTCGGTGTCGGGGTGGTCGCCGAGCCAGCTGGGCATCTTGCAGCCGCCCTTGCCGCAGACCTTCTGCTCCATCCGTTCGAGCAGGTCGCCGAGGGCGGCCGGGTCGGCGCCGATGTGGCGCATCATCGCTGCGGAGTCGTCGTCGGCCTGCTGCTCTGAAGTGCGCGAATAGGCGGACTGGATGAGGATGCCGGGCAGCAGGGTCGCCATCTGGCCGATCTGCGTCACGTCGCCGGTCATCAGCGCGATGGCGGCGGGGACGATGGCGGCCTGATAGAGCGCCTGCATCGAATGGTGGCGGTCGGTGTGGGCGATCTCGTGCCCGAACACGCCTTCCAGTTCGTCATCGCGCTTCACCAGCGGATAAAGCTGATCGGTCATCACCACCGTGCCGTCCGGCAGCGAGAAGGCATTGGGACCGACATGTTTGCCGTCGCGAAACAGCAGGTGATAGCTCTTGGGATCGCGCTTGCCCTCTTTCGCCATGCGCGCGAACAGCGCCGACGCCTTCGCCTGCTCCGCCGGTTTCAGCTTGGTCGGGCTGAGCATGATGCGGTCCATCGCGGAGAGCGACTGCTGCGCGACCATCGTTTCCATCCAGGGCGGCGTCTCGTTGGCGAGCCACAGCGCGGTGACCGGAATCCCGAACGCAATGAAGAGATAGATGGAGAGCACCGCGACGCCGACCGCCACCGCGACCCATTTGAACGAGCGCTCGATCCGGTCGATCCAGCCCTGCAAACGGCCGTGCCCGGCTTCGTGCAGCATGGCATCGACGCCGTCATTGTCGTTGGTTTCGAAGCGCGCGCCGTTCTTGAATTCGAAACGGCGGGCGAGCATGCCGAGGCGGGCGGAAATGCGGACCAGCCGCACCGGCTCTTCCGCCAGCACGGCGCCGTCCGGTCCCGTAACGGTCAGAAGACCCAGCGACGAAATCGCGATCTCCGCCGGCACGTAGCGCGAAGCAGCAGGAAAGAAGTAGTTGCCCTTGACTGTCAAAGTCCGATGCCGATGTCGAAAAAGCCTGCGATCTCTTCACCGATCGCACCCTGCGTCGCGATCGCTTCGGAGGTGAATTCGTCGAGACCCGTCGTCGCGATCAGCTTCATGTGCATCAGCCGGTACTGCGCGAGCAGGACCTTCGCCCACGGATAGTAGAGGCCGAGCGTGATCAGCGTGAAGAACAGGTTGTTGAGCACGACCGCGGCCATGCCGAAGGGCGGCAGGTCGCTCTTCAGCTGATGCCGGCCGTCCAGCTTGGTGTTCGAGACCGCGAGATTGAACACCATCGCGGCAACAACCTGCGGAACGACGGTGAACAGCACCATGGTACCGATATAGATCGGCAGCGCTAGCAGCAGAATCTGCGTGAAGCTGAACTGATAGATCCCGTACTGAAGACCGCCGGACAGGAGCGGACCAAGGCCGCCCATCAGCGAGAAGCCGACGAAGAGGAACGTCGCAATCGCCGCGATGCCAGTCATCAACGTGCCGAGGCCCATAAAGTAGACGAAATAGATCGACGCGGCGCTGAACTGCGTGTGGAACGGCTTGCCGCCGAAGGTGTGGTTGTTGACGTAGAAATAGTCCTGCGCCCGGCGGGTCAGCGGATAGATCGTGCCCAGCGACAGCAGCGCGAAGAACGGCCACGCGATATAGGCCCATGCCGCCTGGCCGACGCCGCCGACGAAATTGAAGCGCACATTGCGATAGCTGGTGTTGCGCGCCGCAAAGCGCAGGCTGGACGCCACGAGCCACGGCAGCGCGAGCAGCATGACAATTCCCCAGAGGCCGCCGAGGAGGGGCTGCACCTGCACCGTGATGCTGTAGCCGAGCAGCAGGCCGACCGCGATCAGGCGGCCGATCAGAATGCGCACCGGCGAGGCGTGATAGTCGAACGGATGCCCGGCCAGAACCGTGTTGCCGTAGAAATACCGCGAGGTGCGCACCTTCGCCCAGGCGCTGTAGATTCCGAGCGTCAGCACCGTCAGCACGATGTTCACGATCCAGATGCGGAAGTACTCGCCGCCCACACCGTGGAACTCGAACTCGTGCTGCACGGGTATGGCCGCGGGTGAATCCGTGGCCGGCGCCGCTTCGCCCATACTGAAATCCCCTATCCCCGGCGCAAGATTAGCAAACTTCCGCGCCGAGGCGAGAGCCTATCGTCCGCACGCGTGAATTGCGTGCAGCGACAGATTGCGCGCCCGGGCGCAGACATCAAATCCCGATGCCGAGGTCGAAGAAGCCCGCAATTTCCTCGCCGATCGCCCCCTGCGTTGCGATCGCCTCGGAGGTGAATTCATCGAGACCCGTCGTCGCCGCCAGGCTCATGTGCTCCATCTGGTAGCGCACGATCCGCACGCGCGCCCACGGATAGTAGAAGCCGAGTGTGAAGAGCAGCAGCAGCAGGTTGCCGACGACCAGCATCGTCATGTCCCAGGCCGAGAGATCGGCGCCAAGCTGATGCTTGCCATCGAGCCTGGTGTTGGAAACGACAAGGTTGAAGACCAACGTCTGGATGAGCTGCAGCACGAAGGTCATGAACATAAGAAGCGCCAGATAGGCGAGGATGAAGATCAGGAAGAAGAACGCCGGGGGCTGCGTGCCGGAGCCGGGTTTGAAGGCCGCCGGATCGATGCTGCCGCCGAGTGCGACGACCGCGCCACCGACAACGGCGCCGAACACGAGGAGGCCACCGAACCCGACGGCCATGCCGAGGAGGTGGATCGCGTAGATCGACCAGCCGGTGAACTGCGTGTGGAACGGCTTGCCGCCGAAGGTGTGGTTGTTGACGAAGAAATAGTCGCGGGCGCGGCGGGCCAGCGGCACCAGCGTGCCGAGCGACAGGATGGCGAAGATCGGCCACGCGATGTAAGCCCACGCCGCCTGTCCCATCGTGCCGGTGAAATTGAACCGCACATTGCGGTAGCTGGAATTGCGCGCCGCAAACCGCAGGCTCGACACGACCAGCCATGGCGTCGCGAACATGATCACGATCGTCCAGGCAAAGCCGAGGAGCGGCTGGATCTGCACCGTGATGCTGTAGCCGAGCAGCAGACCGACCGCGATCAGGCGGCCGATCAGGATGCGCACGGGCGAAGCGTGGTAGTCGAACGCGTGCCCGGCAAGTTTGGTGTTGCCGTAGAAATAGCGCGAGGTGCGCACCTTGGCCCAGGCACTGTAGATGCCGAGCGTCAGCACCGTGAGCACGATGTTCACGATCCAGATGCGGAAGTACTCCCCACCCGATCCCGTAAACTCGAAGCGATGATGTTCCGGTGTAACGGCCGCAGTGCTTGCGGCCGGCGCGACGTCGCCCATGCTGAAGTCCCCCTATCCCCGGCGCGGAGACTAGCAAAACTTCGCAGGTGGAGCGAATGCCTATCGCTCGCACGTGTGAATTGCGTGTGAACGGCGTGGATCGAACAGAAGCCGGATCAGGCGGCCTTGCCGTCGACGGTTTCCAGAATGCCTTCGGCGTCGTGCGCCAGATCGGCGAGGCCGGCGGGAAGCTCCTGACCGGTGCTTTGGGCCCAGGCGACGAGGGTCTTGGCCAAGGTGACGAGGTGCGGGGCGCTGGCGATCACGCGGGCCTGCCGCTCCACCTTCACCGGATCGAGATCGTATTCCGCGCCTGGCACGCGCCAGCCGCCCCAGTCCAGTTCGCCGGTGACGACGATCGGGAACGTGCCGGGCATCGGATGGCGCGAGGTGTCGTCGCTCGACTGCGATTTGTTGCGGGCGCGGATGACGCGCCAGTGTTCGCTGCGCGCTTCGGCGTTGGAAACGTCTTCGGCCTGCAGCTCGTCGGCGGAGAACTCGCGGCCGAGGCCGAGCTCGTAATAGATGCGGATCGGCTCGTCGATGCCTTTGACCCAATGCGGAACCACCTTCTCCACGACAGCCCATGTGCCGACGGGGCGAACGAAGACGCGCTGGTTCTTGTGAAAGACGGCCTTTGCCATGGCGATGCTCGCGAGAATTCAGCGCGCACGGTACGGCGGACACGATTAAGCGGCGGTAAAGCGCGTGATGAAGATTGCGATAGGCGGCGTGGTAAACGCCGGCTTAACCGCGATGCGCCGCTCAGTTCGTGCCGGGTGACGGATTGCCGGTCGCATCGATCGCGCCCGGCTGCGGGGGCGTGCTGCCATCCGGTTGCTGCAGGACATCGGGCAGCGCCGGGGGCGGTGGTGAGATTTGCGCGATCAGGTTGGCCGGTGCCGACGGCACGATGGCATGCGGCCAGCGCGTCAGGTGCACATCGCCGCGGATCGTCATCGTGGCGGGCACGGTGCAGGCGGTGCCGCTGCACACCTTGTTGCCGAAGTCGGCGAGCGTCGCGGTGAAGTCGGCATCGACGCCGAGCACCGCCTCACGGAAAGCGCGCGTGCCGTCGGCTTCCAGCGCCGGGTAATACTTCGCGCTGACATGGATCGGTGGCTGTGCCGACGCCTTCACACCAACCGGGGCGCGATAGCTGCGAAAGAAGCCGGAGCCGTCGGCGAAGAACGAGGCTTCGCTGAGGATGACCCGGTCGGGAAACGTCACCGGCTGCGGCAGCACCGCCAGCAGCGGCCGGTCGCGCATATAGAGGTCGTGGTTGCGCAGGATCGCCGCCTCGTACACCGGCCCGGCTTCGGCGCCCGCCAGCAGGGACTGGATGGCGCCGCGCATTTTCGGATCGAGCACGCGCGGCGGGTTGGCGCGGCGCGACATGTCGAAGATCGCCGGGCCGCTCAGCCGCGCCACGAAGATCGTGCCCTCGGTCGGGTTGGCGCCGACCGCGATCTGGCCGACGCGCTGGTTCTTCGCATCGCGCAAATCAAACAGCGCGAGGCCGTTCTTCTGCGGCCCGAGGCCAACCATCTTCTCGCCCCGGGCGCCGAGGAAATCGCGCAGGGCAATCGTCTGGCGCGGCGAGGGATGAAAGGAATCCAGCGTCTGGTTGAGCGTCGGCGCCGCGGCGGGCGGAGGCGTCAGTGGCGGCACATCGTCGGCGACGGCCGGAAGCGCGGTCAGAAGCGCAAGGGCGGTGGCGGCTCGCAGCAACAGGACGCGGCGCTTCATTTCTTATCCTTATTGTTTCGTCCTTGCCGGACTTTAGCACTACGAAACGCAGAAAATTCGCGCCGCGATGACGCAATACGCACATTGCGTCGCATTTGGCCTCACCGCACCTGAACGCCGGATGTACCGGTCCCCACAGTTCTGGACGCAGTGGAGGGCATAATCGTGGCGAAAACCATTCTGGGGACCGATGACGACGACGGTCTGGACGGCACCAATGGCAATGACGTCATCATCGGGTACGCCGGCGACGACATCCTGACCGGAAACGGTGGCAACGACGTGCTGGTGGGGGATCTGTTCGCGACGGATCGGATTCAGCTTGTCTCAACCGACGGCCTCGGCACGCAGGCCGACGACGTTTCGCTGAAAGGCCATTTCTCCGGCGACGGCACGCATGTCGTGTTCGAAAGCGACGCCACCAATCTGATTCCCGGCGGCGACACGATCGGCGTGCGTGACATCTTCTCCAAGAGCCTGGTGGACGGCTCGCTGGTGCTGGTGTCGAGCGACTCGATGGGCGCACGGGCCGATGGCGATTCCTTCGACGCGAGCTACGCCGCGAAAGGTGCGAAGATTGTCTTCACCACCAACGCCGACAACCTTTTCACTGGTCTTTCGATCCCGTCCGGCGGTATCGACGGCAACAACGCCGACGATGTCGTGATCAAGGATCTGCTCACCGGGCAGATCACGTTGGTGTCCACGAACCGCGCCGGACAGCAGGCGGACGGCGCATCCGGCCATGCATCGTTCTCCCCCGACAGCGGCAAGGTGCTGTTCGAGAGCGACGCCGACAACCTCGTGCTGAGCGATACCAACGGCGTGCGCGACATTTTCCTGAAGAATCTGGCGACCGGCACGGTGCGTCTGGTCTCCACGAACGATGACGGCGCTCAGGCGAACGGCTCGTCTTACAACGCCGTATTCTCCGCCAACGGGCGAATGGTTGCATTCGAAAGCGACGCCACAAATCTCTCGAGCCACGACAGCAACGGCGTCACCGACGTCTATGCCAAGAATCTCGTCGATGACAGCGTGATCCTCGTGTCGTCGTCGAAACTTGGCGTTGTTGGCAATGCTGCATCGAGCACGGTCAGTTTCTCGTCCGATGGCATGGACGCCATCTTCACCAGCCTGGCATCCAACCTGGTCGCGCACGACACGAATGGTGCTTCCGACATCTTCGTGAAGAACCTCGTCACCGGCACGGTGCGGCTCGTCTCCAGCAACGCAGATGGCGTGCAGGGCAATGGCGCGTCGTTCGGCGGGGTGTTCTCGCCCGATGGCACCAAGATCGCCTTCTACAGCAACGCGACCAACCTGGTCTCCGGCGATACCAACGGCGTAACCGATGTGTTCGTGAAAGACCTGATCACCGGTGACGTGACCCGCGTCTCCATGGGCGACCTCGGTGTTCAGGGCGACGGGGCGTCGCTCCACATCACCTGGTCGCCCGACGGCACGCAGCTGGTGTTCGACAGCATGGCCACCAACCTGCTCAGCGATCCGGACTCGAACGGCACGCAGGATGTGTTTGTGGCGACCGTCGATGTGCCGGCGGCGGGTAACGACATTCTCGATGGCGGCAACGGCGACGACACGCTGCTTCCCGGTGCCGGTGCTGACGCGCTGATCGGTGGGGCGGGCGACGACGTGGCGCTGTTTCGCGACCAGTTGGACAGCGGCGACACCTTCGATGGCGGTACCGGCAACGACACGCTGGTGATCAGAGGCAATTACAGCGGCGGTATCACGCTGAATGCCGGCGTAACCAATATCGAGACGATCCGCATGAGCGGGCCGTTCGCCTACGCGATTACCGCGGTCAACGGCAACGTCGCGCCGGGTGCGACGATGACGGTCGACGGTTCGGCGGTCGATGCCAGCCATTGGGTGCACTTCGACGGCTCGGCTGTACAGAACGGCGGCGCGTTCAACTTCATCGGCAGCGCCGGTGCGGACGTACTCAAGGGCGGCGGAAATATCGACACGTTCGACATGTCGGCCGGCGGTATCGACACCGTGTACGGCGGCGGCAGTGTCGGCGACATGTTCGATTTCGGCGCCGCCTTCGACGCGGCCGATACGATCGTCGGTGGCGGCGATGCAACGCTGTCGCTCGACGGCAACTACAGTTCGGGCGTGACCTTTGCCGGCACGACGATGTCGGGCGTGAGCCGGATTGCGCTTGGCGCGGGCCACGACTACGCACTTACGCTGTCGTCCAACAATATGAACTTGCTCACCAACAACTTCACGGTGGATGCGAGTGGGCTGGGTGCCGGTCACGCGCTGACGTTCAGCGGTGCTGCGCAGTCAGCCGTCATCTTTCAACTAACCGGCGCAGCGGGGAACGATCTGCTGATCGGCGGCGGGGCGGCCGACGACTTCGACATGTCGCATGGTGGGAACGATACGGTGAAAGGCGGCGCCGGCGACGACTCCATCATCTTCGGAGATACTCTGACCAATAACGATTCCGTCGATGGCGGTACGGGCTACGACACGCTTTACGCGACGCATCTTCTGAGCGCGCGTGGTGGTCAGATGCTTCTGACTCCCGGCTTTGTGAAAAATGTCGAGTGCATCGATCTTTCCGGCGCACAGGGCGTAAACTTCGCGACCTCCAATACTTTCTTATCCTCGGGGCAAACGCTCACGATCAATGGCCTCTACACGGTGGCAGGTTTCAAATTCGATGGTTCTGGCGAACTCGACGGCAAGTTCAGTATCACGGGCGGGCAGTTCGCCGACACGCTGACCGGCGGTGCCGGCGACGACTCCTTCGATATCAGCGCAGGCGGAGCCGATACGGTGAATGGTGGCAATGGCAACGATACGATCTCCATCGCGTCCGCCAATAGCATCTTGACCGGCATGCACCTGAACGGTGACGCCGGGTTCGACATCCTGCAAATTGGTGGCGATCTCTTCAGTACGGCAACGCTGCAGCAAGCGCAGCTTAACGGTATCGAGGAAATTGTCCTGACCGGCGATTGGCTGGATACCACCAAACTGACCACGACCGACACCGCCGTGGCGGCGGGGGCGAGCCTGCAGGTTGATGCCTCGGCCTTTCAGGGCACGTTCGATTTCGATGGCTCTGCGGAGACGAACGGCAAGTTCAATCTCACGCTGGGCAGTGGAGTGGGTGGCATCACAACCGGTGCCGGCGACGACATCGTCAACGGTCTTCTTGCCAAGAGCGACAGCTATTACAACGGCATGGGGGGCAACGATACGATAACCGGCGGATATGGACGGGACACATTAATTGGCGGCAGCGGCAATGATGTTCTTCAGGGCAGCTATGCCGGCGACGTGATCACCGGCGGCAGCGGCAGCGACACGTTCAGGTACACAACGCTGCTTGAGGCCTACGACAACGCGGGGAGTGTGGAGACGATCACAGACTTCGATGCGGCATCGGACAAGTTCGATCTGTGGTTCAGCGTGACGGGCATAAACAGCACGGTCTCCCTTGCCGTTCTGAATGCCCAGACGATGCAGGCGACGCTTGCGAATGCCCTCAATGCCGCGCATCTGGGCCTCGATCATGCGGTGCTCGTGAAGGCGACGGCCGGCGACATGGCGGGCACCTATCTGGTCGTGGATGGAAACGGAACGGCCGGCTATCAAGCCAACAACGAGTTGTTGTTCGACATCACAGGTGCAACCCACCTGTCAAACCTGTCGCTCTCCGATTTCATCTGACGCTGCACTGCAAAAATCCTCTCACCCCTGACGCTGCGGAACGGCGTCGGGGGTGTTGCGTGCGTGCGTCGCGGGTCTCTAAAGTCTCGCCCCAGCCATAAGATAATGTAGGGGCGACGCGCCGATGAATTTCGATTTCTCCGCCGACCAAAAGGAACTGAAGGACCAGGTCAACAAGTTCCTGACCGCGAACTGCACGACCAAGAACGTGCGCAAGCTCTATGACGGCAAGGACCGTTACGACGCCGAACTGTGGAAGAAGATCGGCGAGATGGGCTGGCTGGGCACCGCCATTCCGGAGGATTTCGGCGGCCTTGGCCTCGGCTATCTCGAGCTCTGCGTGATCGCGGAAGAGATGGGCCGCGCGCTGGCGCCGGTGCCGTTCAACTCGACGGTCTACCTGTTCGCCGAAGCAATCCTGACCGCCGGCACCGATGAGCAGAAGAAGAAGTATCTGCCCAAGGTTGCGGCCGGCGAACTCATCGGCACCTTCGCCCGTGCGGAAGGCACCGGTCCTGCTCTCGCCAAGGCGATCCAGGCGACGTTCAAGGGCGGCAAGCTGTCGGGCAAGAAGCTGACGGTGGTCGATGGCCCCTATGCCGACGTCGCCGTCGTGCTGGCACGCGCCAGCGATGAGGCGGGTGAGCGCGGCCTGCAGCTCTGCATCGTCGATCTCAAAGGCGCCGGCGTGAAGCGCGAAGAGTGCGAGACGCTCGATCCGTCGCGCGGCTATGCGAACATCAGTTTCGACGGTGCCGCCGCCGAAGCGCTAGGCAAGGTCGGCGAAGGCTGGGCGAATGCACAGACCGTGCTCGACCGCGCCGCGATCCTCACCGCCTTCGAACAGGTCGGCGGCGCGGATGTCTGTCTGCAGATGGCGAAGTCCTACGCATTGGAGCGTTATGCCTTCGGCCGCCCGATCGCGTCGTACCAGGCGATCAAGCACAAGCTCGCCGACATGTATGTGAACACGGAGCTGGCGCGTTCCAACGCCTATTACGGCGGCTGGGCGCTGTCGACCAACGCGCGCGAACTGCCGCTGGCCGCCGCCGCCGCGCGCGTGTCGGCGACACAGGCCTATGACTATGCGTCAAAGGAGAACATCCAGACGCATGGTGGCATGGGCTTCACCTGGGAAGCGGACTGCCACTTCTACTACAAGCGCTCCAAGCAGCTCGGCCTCGTGCTAGGGCCGATGCGCTCGTGGAAAGAACGGCTGGTCAGCGAGCTGGAACAGTCGAACGCGTAAGAGCCGATGGAATTCGTGTTCGAAAAACTGAAGACCGGAAAGTACGACCGGTTGCGCGTGGTCCGCGATGGGCAGGTGGAGGAAATCGCCTGCCCGAAAATCGGCGGCATCCCGCACGACATGGTGCACTTCGCGGTCGAGAACACGCTTTCCAAAAGAGGCTTCCTGCGCCGGGTACAGGACGGCGAGACGCTGTCGTTCCGCATGGGTGTCGACATCGAGTCGGACCAGATGGAGCGGTTGGTCGAGGTGATGCAGGCGGATGCCATCAGCGGCATGCCGCCGGCAGCCGACATGATCGACATGTACCGCGTCACCTGCGAAGCGCGCGGCGTTGATCCTTACCCTATCACCGAAAAAGACATCACCGACCTGCGCATCGAAATGGCGCGCCTGGCGGTGCTTTGGATGAACACGGAGCCGGGCGCCACACTGACGCTCCGCTTCGAACACACACACTGAAAGTTACGGGAGAGAGACATGGATTTTGAAGACAGCCCGGAAGAAGCCGCATTCCGCGCCGATGTGCGCAAGTGGCTCGACGCCAACGCCAAGCTGCGCAAGAAGAGCGACGAGGTGTCGGCCGACGACATCGAAGGCGGCAGCGACCAATCGATGGAAGCCTCCAAGGCGTGGCAGAAGAAGAAGGCGCAGGTCGGTTATGCCCGCGTCACCTGGCCGAAGGGGCAGGGCGGCCTCGGCGGCACGCCCATGCAGTCGATCATCTTCAATCAGGAAGAAGCGAAGTACGACGTCGCCAATGGCGGCCCGTTCGCGATCGGCCTTGGCATGTGCATCCCGACGCTCGTGACCTATGGCAACGACGAAGCGAAGAAGCGCTACGTCTGGCCGGCGGTGCAGGGCGATGAGATCTGGTGCCAGCTGTTCAGCGAACCGGCCGGCGGTTCCGACGTCGCGGGCCTGCGCACGCGCGCGGAGAAGAAGGGCGACAAGTGGGTCATCAACGGATCGAAGATCTGGACCACCGGTGCGCAGTTCTCCGACTACGGCATCCTGCTCACCCGCACCGACCCGAACGTGCCCAAGCACAAGGGTCTGACCATGTTCTACCTGTCGATGAAGACGCCGGGCGTCGAAGTGCGCCCGATCAAGCAGGCATCGGGCGGCAGCGGCTTCAACCAGATATTCTTCACCGATGTGGAGATCCCGGATTCGCAGCGTCTCGGCGAAGTGGGCCAGGGCTGGCAGGTTGCGCTCACCACCTTGATGCATGAGCGTCTGGCGGTCGGCGGCGGCACGGGCGGCGGCATCGACACGCCGCAGCTGATGAGCCTCGCCCGTTCGCTCGAACTCGAAGACGGCCCGGCGATCAAGAACGCCGCCGTGCGCGAGAAGATCGCCGACTGGTACGTCCGCTCGGCCGGTCTCAAATACACGACGTTCCGCACGATGACCGCGCTCTCCAAGGGCCAACAGCCCGGACCGGAGGCGTCCATCGCCAAGCTCGTCGTCGCGCCGAAGAACCAGGATCTCGCGGCCTTCGCGATGGATCTGGAAGGCGAGGCAGCCATTCAGCAGGGCGAGGCCGCGCCAATGCACGGCATGTTCCAGATGGGCTGGCTCTCCTCGCCGGGCCTGCGCATCGCCGGCGGCACCGACGAGATCATGCGCAACATCATCGCCGAACGCGTCCTCGGCCTGCCGCAGGACGTCCGCGTCGACAAGGACGTGCCGTTCAACAAACTGCCGGCGAGCCGGTAGTGTCTTTTCCCCCTCCGGCCGAAGGCTGGAGGGGGCACGCCGCAGGCGTGGGGGCGGGCCTACGCGACAACGTCGCGTTTGTTTGACCGCACCGCACGCTCTTCACCGCCTGGGATGAAAGCGCTTACGCGCTAGGCCCGCCCCCTCCGCTTCGCTCAGCCCCCTCCAACTTCGTCGGAGGGGGTGATACGGTTCGCCTATGCCCCTGGAAGCGCTCGAACACTACACCGTCAACTGCATCGACCTCGACGCGACGCGCGATTTCTATCGCGACGTGCTCGGTCTCACCGATGGCTTCCGGCCGAAGCTCGGCTTTGCCGGGTACTGGCTCTACGCCGGCGACGTGCCGGTGGTGCACCTGCTCGGCCCCGACGGCGTGCAGCCGGAAAACCGCACCGCGGAGCCGGGCGGCGACACCGGTTCGCTCGATCACATCGCGTTTCGCGGCAAGGACGCGCAGGCGACCATCGCCAAACTGAAAGAACACGGCCTTAAATTCCGCGAGAACCAGATCCGCGAGATCAACCTGCATCAGGTGTTCGTGCAGGATCCGAACGGCGTGATGGTCGAAATGAATTTCCGCGGCTAACAGCGGCAATAACAGGGAGAGAAACGTGATTGGGTATGTGACGATCGGTGTGAACGATTTCGAGAAGGGCAAGGCGTTCTACAGCAAGGTGCTGGCGGCGCTCGATCCGAAGCCGGGCCTCGACAATGACCACATGTATGGCTTCCGCACCAAGGCCGGCGCGATGCTGGCGGTGTGCAAGCCGCACAACGGCCAGAAGGCGACGGGTGGCAACGGCACGATGGTCGCGCTCTCCGCGCCGAGCAAGGAAGCGGTCGATCAGGTCTACAAGGACGCACTCGCCAACGGCGCCACCGACGAAGGCGCCCCGGGCGACCGCGGCGGCGGCTTCTACGGCGCCTACTTCCGCGACCCAGACGGCAACAAACTCTGCGCCTTCACGATGCTGCGCGGCTGACAAAGCGGCGCCGATATGTGGACCGCATTGTTCAACATCGCGATGCTCATCGGCATCTTCGTGTTGGCTTGTGCGGTCCTTTATCTTCTCTTGATTCCGTTTTACGGCGGCTTCCGGCAACGCAAGATGTGGCTGGTCTGGGGTGGCGCGGTTGTGGCGATATTAGTGATGGCCGCTGCATTCCCCCGATTATTTCCGGGTTGCTACTTCACCGCCGGGTTCCGGATGCACGTCGCATGTAGTGCTCACGAATGATCTCCTCCCCCTGCATCAAAATCTGCGAGATCGACCGGGCATCGCGCCTCTGCCGCGGGTGCGGGCGGTCGCTCAATGAGATCGCGCAGTGGGGATCGCTGAGCGAGGCGCAGCGTTTGCAGATCATGGCGACGCTGCCGCAACGCTTGCGCGATGCCGGTCTGCCGTTTCCAGCTGCGCCGGGCAGCGGCACATGACGCGCGGCATCGTCCATCACATCGACCTGTCGGTCACCGACACGGCGTTAGCGTGCGCGTTCTATGAGGCGGTGCTCGGCTTCATGGGTTATGTGCCCGGTCATCGCCGTGACGATGGCGGGCGTGACTTCGATCTTGCGAAACCGGACGGCAATTTCAGCTCCATCGGCATCCGCGCCAGCGAAGGCGACAACGCGGCGCGCGCCCACGACCGCTACGCCCCGGGCCTGCACCACATCGCATGGCGGGCGGAGAGCCGCGGTGAAGTCGATGCGCTGCACACGTTGCTGCAGACCATTGGCGCCAACGTCACCGATGCTCCGGCCGACTATCCCGAATATGGCAACGGCTACTACGCGGTGTTCTTCGCCGATCCCGACGGCCTGAAACTCGAATTCGTCTATCTGCCGTCCTAGGCGCCGCCGGTGGCGGAGATCACCTGCCCCTGCACGAATTCGGCCGCGGGGCTGAGCAGAAATTCGACCACGGAGGCGTAGTCGCTGTCGCGCGTTTCGCGCCCCGACGGATTGGTACGCGCAGCGCGCTCCACCACCTTCTGCGCCGCTTCCTCATTGCCGCCAAGCATCGTGGCGACCGACGTCGTGTGCACAAGTCCCGGTGCGACGGCGTTGATGCGGATGCCGCGCGGCGCAAGCTCCGGCACCAGATAGCGGATCAACCCTTCCGCCAGTGCCTTTCCCGCGCCAAGTGCGCCATACGTCGTCGAGATCACATTGCGTGCCCCGTTGCTCGAGATGAAAACGATGCTGCTGCCACGGTCCAAGAGCGGAAGCGCCTTTTGGACGAGATAGAGAAGCGACAGACCATTGGTCTGGATCGCGCCGGTGAACTTCGCCAGATCGGCGCCGAGCAGTGTGGTGGGATAGATCAGCGCGGCGCTGTGCACGATGTGCAGCGTGCCGCTGTGCACCTTCGCGGTCTCCGCCAGCAAGTGCTCGCAGCCCGCGATGCTGCCGACGTCCGCTTTCACCGCGCTCGCCTTGATGCCGTCCGCGGCCAGAGATGCAACGGCATCGGCGGCGGCGCGCTCATCGCTGTGATAGTTGAGCACCACGGCATCGCCCGGCCTGGCGATATAGCGTGCGATGGCAAGGCCGATGCCTTTCGTGCCGCCGGCCACAAGAAGCGTCATTGTGCGAAATCTCCAACCGCTGCGATGAATTCGTTCGGGCATTCGACCGACGGGATGTGACCGATGTCCTTGAACACCGTCAGCGCGGAATTCGGGATTGCCGCGAGCGCACGCTCGCCCACGACCAGCGGGATCAATGCATCGCGGTCGCCCCATAGTAGCAAGGTCGGCACATCGATGCGGCTAAGCTTCTCCGCGGTCAGTTCGTGTTTCGCAAGGCCACTCGCCTCGAAGATCTTTGCCTTGGTCGCTTCGTTGTCCGGAATCGGATCGCCCACGAAATGCGCCTCGACCTCCCGCATGATCGCGTCGTGAACAAAGCCGTTGGCGTTGCGGTCGCCGCCACGCAGGTCTCCAACCGCGCCGCCGACGATCACCAGCTTGCGCAGCTTCGGCAGCGGCGCATCCGGTCCCGCACTGCGCACCGCATAACTGCCGACCAGCCAGCCGCCGAACGATTCACCGACCAGTGTGACGTCTTTCAGATCGAGCGCGGTGAAGAACGCGCCAAGATGATCGGTCAGCGCCTCCGTCGAATAGACTATGTCAGGCACGTCTGATGGCGCGAAGCCGATGCACTGCAGCGCGATCACGCGGTGCCGCGCCGCCAGCGCATCGATCACGCGGCCCCATTCGAACGACGCGGAGCCGGAGAAACCGTGCATGAACACGATCGGCTTGCCCGCACCCTTGTCCCAATAGCGGATGCGATACCCGCGCACCGTCACGTCGCGATCCGGCGGCATGACCCAATCGGGCCGCGGCGCATTCATGTCGGGCGTGACGTGTGTGATGTTCGGCATGGCTCTGCTCTGCGATAGCGTGGTCGCGAGCATGGCGCAGTCTGCCGCGCAAACCAAATGGCTCAGACTTTGCGCGCCTCGGCCAGCTCGCGGACCAGCGTCGCCATCAGGTCTGCTGCCGGCATCGCGCGCGCGAGCCGCGCCGCCTGTCCCGCCCATTGCGCGCCGAAGCGCGTGTCGCCCTTCGCCTTCGCGGCGGCGTTCAGCGCCTTGCCCGCGTCATACGCCATCGGATACGCGGCAATCGCCTCGGGCGCGATGCCGTCGCCAAAGCGCGTGAAGCGGTTGACGATGCTGCGCGCCGGCCGGCCGGAGATCGCGGCGGTCAATGTCGTGTGTTCCGCGTCGGCGCCGAGTACCAGCTTGCGATACGCGTCATCCGCACTCGATTCGGGACTGGCGATAAACGCGGTGCCAAGCTGCGCCGCCACCGCACCAAGCGTCAGCACCGCGGCGATGCCCGCACCATCCATGATCCCACCGGCTGCAATCACCGGCAGGTTCGTCTCGCGCACCAGCAACCGCGTGAGCGCCAATGTGCCCGTGCGATCGTCGTGCGCCGACGGATCGAACATGCCGCGATGACCGCCCGCCTCGTATCCTTGCGCCACAATGCCATCGAGTCCCGCCGCTTCGATGGCGCGCGCTTCGGAAAGATTGGTGGCGGAGCACAGCAGCGTGATCCCGGCCTCGCGCAACGCCTT
>DATAHD010000117.1:0-2647 GCA_036263395.1 Rhizomicrobium sp.
AGTTTCTTCGGTGCGTTCCTGCCGACCGATCGCAAGGTGTCGGATGCGGGCTTTCACGCCTCGTGGACGGTGCCGTATCTGGCGCGCGGCTTCGAGCAGAGCTTCGCGGTGGCTGACGGCGTGGTGCCGCGGATACTGTCGCAGAGTTTCGGCGTCCGCTTCTATCAGCCTGTCGACTATTACCAGTTGGTGGCGCGGTCGCTGAAATATGCGGTGCTGTTTGTGGCGCTCGCGTTCCTGGTGTTCTTCGTGACGGAGACGATCTCGACGCAGCAGCTGCATGCGATCCAGTACGCATTGGTCGGTGCGGCGCAGGTGTTGTTCTACTTGCTGCTGTTGTCGCTGTCGGAGCATCTGGGCTTTGCACTGTCCTATCTGATCGGTGCAGCGGCGACCGTGATGTTGACAGGGCTGTATGCGATCAGCGTGTTCGCGAGCCGATGGCGCGCGGCGATGCTGACCGTGATCCTCTCGGCACTGTACGGCTTGTTGTACGTGATCCTGAATGCGGAGGATTTCGCGCTGCTGATCGGCGCGGGCGTACTCTTCGCGGCGCTTGCGGCCACGATGTACACGACGCGCAAGATCGACTGGTATCGATTGGGTGTGCTTCCCGCCTGATCGAAATGGTCTCGTGCCGATCCGGTGTAGCGCCGGATCGGCACGGCCGTTTGCTGTCACATGGCAATCGAATGAAGGCGGCAAGAGTTCGTTTACTGTGCCGTTCATTTACTTTTGAACAAATGCAACGCAATCGCGTTTGGCGCGTCCTCTTCTTGCAACAGGGGCGTGTGGGCCATGAAGGCGCAGCTATCGCAGGATGTGACCGTTGCCGTAGGCGGATCGGGCGCGATCATGCCGGCAACGATTTATTTGTTCGAACTGGAACCGGTCGTCAGCCGGCTCCAGGGTTCCCGTCTGGCGAATCCGGAACATCTGCGCGCCGTTTGCGAGAAGCATGTTCGCTCGATCGTGGTCAGCGATCTGGTGATGTTTGCGGATTTCAGTTTCTACCTCGTCGTCACGTCGTGCAGCGGTTTGGCGGCGGCGGGGCTTGCGAGCTTCGTCAACACGTCGCTGCTACGGCTGCTGTTCGGCACCGAGCAGCTCTCTCCCGATCAGGACATCACGCTTTATCGCAACGTGACGACCGAGGTCTCCCCCGCGGTCGCGACGGCGAAGATGGGCGCGTTGGTGACGACGACCACGCCGCCGAGCCCGATGGCGGAGGACCTCGACGACAGCGATGCCGACGATGCGCTCTACGAACTCGCCAACAACGGTGTCTATCCGGAGCAGGGTGTCGAGCTGTCGTTCTTTCCGGTGCACGATCTGCGGCGCAAAGCGGTGAGCGCGCTGTTCTGTGCGCCGACATTCGCCGGCGCGGTGTTTGGGCATGCCGCGTTCAACAATATGGGGCCGGCGCAGCTGCCGTACATCGATCGTGCGATCCTGATGCACAGCCTGAACTTCGCGCGCAAACTGGCGTCGCAGGGTGTGATCGTGGCCGTCGGCGCGCCGGTGAGCTTCGAGACGTTGGCGTGGTCGAAAAGCCGTCAGATCTATCAGCGGGCTTTGCGCTCGACCCAGGCGGCGCAGACGGCGCAGCTGATCCTCAAACTGGAAGACATCCCACAAGGAACACCCGCCGAGCGGATAGCGCAGGTCGTCTCCAGCCTGCGTCCGTTCGCTCGGCACATTTTCGTGCACCTGCCCGACAACAGCGTGCGGCTGACCATGACGGGCCGCATGGGGGCGAGCGGTCTCGTCCTGTCGCTGCAGCGCCGGGCCGCGTTGCCGGAGGTGCTGACCCACAGCAAGTGGCTGGCCCGGGCGGCGCTGGCACAGGGCGCGATGTCCTGCATCGACCATGTCGAGAGCGACGAGTCGCTGGCGATGGTCCGGTCGGCGGGCATCCGGTTCGCGGTCGGCAATGTGTTCGGGTCTGAGGCGGTCTCAGGCCGTACGCCGCCGGACGAGGTGCACGACATCATCACCCACATCGAACAGACGACCGCCGCACATCTGGCCGCCATCGCCTAACGCTGGGGCAGGGCAACCTGCGCCCGCAGCCCGCGTTGCCTAGCTGCCGCGTGCTTGCTAAGCACAAGGCAGCTTCAGGTGCATTTGGGGATTCGATGGTTCAGTTCACGCTGCCCAAGAACAGCAAAGTCCAGAAGGGCAAAGTGTGGCCCGGCCCGACGACCGCGAACGGAAAAAAGGCGAAGCGGACCAAAGAGTTCAAGGTCTATCGTTACAACCCGGATGAAGATGCAAATCCGCGCGTTGATACCTATACGGTGGACCTCGAGAGCTGCGGGCCGATGGTTCTGGATGCGCTCATCAAGATCAAAAACGAGATCGATCCGTCGCTGACGTTTCGCCGGTCATGCCGCGAAGGCGTTTGTGGCTCCTGCGCGATGAATATTGCCGGCAGCAACACGCTGGCCTGCACCAAGGCGATCACCGATGTTTCGGGCGCGGTTGCGGTGTATCCGCTGCCCGCCATGCCGGTGATCAAGGATCTGGTCCCGGACCTGACGAACTTCTACGCCCAGTACGCCTCCATCCAGCCGTATCTGCAGACCAAGTCGGCGACGCCGGAAAAGGAATGGGCGCAATCGCCGGAGGAGCGCCGCAAGCTCGA
>DATAHD010000118.1:0-7220 GCA_036263395.1 Rhizomicrobium sp.
CCTGAAGGTATTGCCACCCGGTCTTGTGCACGGCGCCCTGCACACCGGCATCGCCTTCGATCAGGCCGAGCGTATCGTAGACAGCTAGGCGATCCGCATTCTCGCGGTAATCCTCGTAGCGAGTTCCCGGCGCGAAGGACGTGACCTTCGCGAGCGTTTTGAGGCCACCAGCGACCTCTTTGGCATGGTCCATATCCGACACGATCCTGAACATCAGGACGCCGGTGCGGTTGAGCGTAGCGACATTGGCCAGCAGAGCATGGGTCTTCTCGCCTCCGACCGCGACCTCGCGCGACCAAACCAGCGTGTGCCGCGCCTTGTCGTAGATCGGCTTTTGCGGCCAGTCCTGCATCTCGAGTGTCGGCACCTTGGCGTCGCGCCGTGCCATGTTTTGATCCGGCTCCGATTCAAGGATCGCGCTTTTTATCTCGTCCGAGTTGTCGACGTCGGCGTAGACGTCATCGACATGACCTTCGATTTTGTAGGTGACGGTGGCTTGCCAATCGCCATAGCCCTTCTGCGGCAGGATCAGGCCCAGCACATCGGAAACGTCCGACGCTGCATAGCCCCACGACTGCACCATGACCTGCTGCGCTTCCAGCTTGGGGATGTAAGCAATGTGCTGCCCGAGGTGCAGCACCGCACTCGTGCCCGGGACATGCACGTCGCCGTACTGCGGATGAAGCGCAACCTCCGCCGCCGCTCCCGGCGCGGCTACCGCAAGCCAAAGCAAAACCGCAATCGCACGTGCGCTCATTATCCCCTCCGACCACGTCTATCTAGCAATAAGCGGTCATCCGTACATGGCCCAAACGCACTAGGTATTTCGTAATTTGGCGAAGAGGCGCAGGCCATCGCGCCATACGGTGAAGATGTGTTACATGGCCTCGAAGCCTATCCAGGCAAATATCGATGTCCGAGCATCACGCAGGTCTCCGTTGGCAGCGGACGTCCGACACTTTCACCTACGACGCGTACAATCGTGCACATGAGGTGACGTATAAATCTGGCGATATCGTCGTGCCGTCCTCAGCCGCGCCGGCGTTCAAGGGCGACGCCGATCGGGTCGATCCCGAAGAAGCGTTTGTCGCTTCGCTTGCGAGCTGTCACATGCTGACCTTTCTCGCGATCTGCGCACGCAAACGCCTGACCGTTGACAGCTACGAAGACGACGCGGTGGGAACTCTTGCGAAGAACGCCAAAGGAAAACTCGCGATCACGCATGTGACGCTGCGGCCGCGGATCTTATTTGCACCCGGCATTCAGGTAGATGAACGAACGCTAACCGACATCCATCGGCTCTCTCACGACGAGTGCTTCATCGCAAACTCGGTAAATACGGAAGTGGCCGTGGCGCAACAGGCCTAGACTGCGTTAACCGGCTGTGACCGTGATCCCTTGAATCCGCCACATAGCTTCCGTCATATTTTCGCTATGGAACAGTCGACTCGAGGCATTCCGCGCGGACGTTCGGGACGCGGCATCTATGAGCAGCAGACGCGGGGCATCCGCGTGCAGGTGCGGCCGTCCTACCTCGCCGACCAATCCGATCCCGGCGAACAGCATTTCCTGTGGTCTTACACCGTTACCATCGAGAACAAGGGCGAGGAGACGGTTCAGCTGGTCTCGCGCTACTGGCAAATCACGGACGGTGATGGCCGCTCCAAGGAAGTCCACGGACCCGGCGTCGTCGGCGCCCAGCCCGTTCTGGCCCCCGGTCAGTCGTTCGAATACACTAGCGGCTGCCCTCTCCCCACGTCATCCGGCTATATGGTTGGCAAATACCAGATGCGTGCGGAGAGCGGGGAACGCTTCGATGCCGAAATTCCGGCCTTTTTGCTGGAAAGCCCGCACGAAAAGCGCCAAATCCACTAAGTCCGGAAGAAAGCCCACACGCTCTCGGGGTTGATCCGCTGCGCCTTTGCGGGCGTAAATCCGTTATATCCCCATGAGATTAGACATGTCCGAAGTTCCAAAGCCCAAAGTCGTCTCCGCTATCGAGCGCCCTACCCGCGAGCAGGCGGAGAAGGCCATTCGAACCCTGTTGCAGTGGGCCGGTGATGACCCGGACCGCGAAGGCCTGCGCGATACTCCAGCGCGCGTGGCACGTGCCTATGAGGATTGGTTCTCCGGCTACAATCAGGATCCCGAAGAATATCTCTCGCGCACCTTCGAAGAAGTCGAAGGCTACGACGACATGATCGTCCTGAAGGACATTCGCTTCGAGTCGCACTGCGAGCACCACCTCGCACCGATCATTGGCCGGGCGCATGTCGCCTATCTGCCCACCAACAAAGTGGTTGGCATCTCCAAGCTGGCGCGTGTGGTCGAGACCTTTGCCCGCCGCCTGCAGGTGCAGGAGAAGATGAACGCCCAGATCGCGCAGTGCATTCAGAAGGTGCTCGACCCCAAGGGCGTGGCCGTGGTGATCGAAGGCACGCACCAGTGCATGACGACGCGTGGTGTCCACAAGACGGGCGTGACGATGGTGACATCCACCATGCACGGCGAATTCCGCAAGAACCCGCTGACCCGCCGCGAGTTCTTGAGCGTCATCGGCAATCCATCGTCGAGCATGGACGGCTGATCGCCTTCGGGCGTTTCAGCCGCTACAGTGCGCTATGACCAACGCGCTCGACCTTGCCAAGCAGCTTATCGCCTTCGACACGACCAGCCGGGGTTCCAACCTCGCGCTGATCGATTTCGTGCAGGAGATGCTGGAAGGCGCCGGCGGGCGATGCCGCCGCTCTTATGACGAAAGCGGCAAGAAGGCGAACCTGTTCGCGACATTCGGACCAGACCGCGACGGCGGCTATGTCCTCTCCGGCCACACCGATGTGGTGCCGGTCGATGGACAAGAGTGGTCGAGCGATCCGTTCGCGGCGGAAGTGCGGGGCGACAAGCTCTACGGCCGCGGCACCTGCGATATGAAGGGTTTCGTTGCCTGCGCTCTCGCCGCTGTACCGGAGATCGCGAAAGCGAAGCTGACGCGCCCGATCCACTTCGCGCTCTCCTATGACGAAGAAGTCGGCTGCATAGGCGTGCGCGGCTTGCTTGATGACCTAAAGACTGCAGGCCTCAAACCAGCACTGGCTATCGTCGGGGAGCCGACCCTGATGAAGGTTGTCGGCGCGCACAAAGCAGGCGCCGTGCTGCACACGCACTGCCATGGCCGCGAGGGCCACTCGTCCAAGCCGCACCTCGGTGCCAACGCTGTAATGATGGCAGGCGAGTTCGTGAACCTGATCGAGACAGCTGGTGGTGAACTGCGATCCGACACCGATCCGCGGTTCGATCCACCTTACACAACAGTGCAGGCCAACATGATCGAAGGCGGCAGCGCGGTGAATATCCTGGCGCGCCACGCACTGGTGACATGGGAATATCGCTGCCTGCCGGATCGCGATCCCACGAAGGTCGTGCAGACCATCGTCGAGCGCGCCGAACACGACATCCTGCCGAAGTATCAGGAGCGCGCCGGTGAAGCGCGCATCGCGACGGAGCTTCATGCCAGCTATCCCGGCCTGACGATGGACGAGGACTCGCCCGCGATCGCCCTCGCCCGGGAACTCTCCGGCGCCAACGCGGTCGAGGCCGTAGCCTATGGCACCGAAGCCGGCCATTTCCAGCGCGCTGGCATTCCCGCTGTTATCTGTGGCCCTGGCTCGATCGATCAGGCGCACAAGGCCGATGAGTTCGTGGCGCTTTCCGAACTCGATAAGTGCGACGCCTTCCTCAAGAAGGTGATCGTGAAGGCCTGTCAGTGAGCGACCTGCCAGCCGAGCGCGTCGAGGTGATTGGCGTCGATCACATTTACCTGACGGTGTCGGACTTCGCGAAGGCCGAGGCGTTCTACGACAAAGTTCTGGCACTGCTCGACTATCGCAAACTCGATGCGCCAATCGGCGGCGATCAACATCGGCATTACTTCAACAAGGTGATGCAGATCAGCATCCGCCCGGCGCGCGGCGGTGCGCACGATCCGTATGCGCCGGGACTGCATCATCTTTGTTTGCAGCTTGCGGACAACACGGCGATCGACAACGCGGCGCGATTGCTGCGCGAAGCAACCATTGAGGTCACGGCACCGGCCTTTTATCCGCAGTACGCCGATGACTACTACGCGGTATTCTTCAGCGATCCAGATGGCATTCGTCACGAGCTTGTAGCGCGACGTTCGCGACGCAAGATGGTGGCGGAACGCTATGCCGAACTGACGACGTTCGAAAAGCCGTTCGACAATCTGAAAAGCTAAAGCTTCGCGCCGAGCATCTTGTGGAACGGCTCGCCGTGCTTCAGGCCGCCATAGACGCTGGCGAGCGCGGCGTCGTTGCCCTCTTGTGCCCCCACCTCGTCGCGCGGGCGACCGTCGAACATCACATTCGGGCCGAGAAAGCGGAGGGAGATCGTGCGACGACGCATGCCAGGGATCGTGCCGCCTCCGCCATGCAGGACGCCGAGGTGAAAGACGATGAGATCGCCGGGCTCCAGGTCCCACGACAGGATGTCGAAGTCTTCGCGGTTGCCCTGAATGTCGGGAAGACGCGGCAGTTTGCTTTGCTTGTAGAGCGGCGCGGTGTCGTCATCGGCGGCGAAGGCGGAGCCGTTGTAGAGCGTGCCTTTGTGGGAGCTACGGACGAACTCGAGGCAATGTCCTTCGGCAGCGGATCGAGAGAGACCCAGCATGCGACGAGCTGCGAGCCCATCATGCGCAGATACGATGTGTCCTGATGCCAGGGCGTGCGGCGGCTGTGGCCGTTCTCTTTGAGGAAGAGCTGTTCGCCGAGATACCACATGTCCTGTTCGCCCCAGAGCGCGGCGACAGTGGTGTCGATGCCGGTTTCGCGCACGACCGGCGCCATGCGCTGGCCGGTGTCTTCGAAGAACGTCGCGTCTTCCTTCGGGTAGAAGTTCACGGCTTTCGGCGACGGGTTCGCGACGCTGTGTGCGAATTCTTCTTCCAGCCGCTTGAGGCCAGCGGCGCCGATCGCGCCCTTCAGGAAGACGACGCCATCGACTTCGAGCGTGCGCGACGCGGCGGACCAATCGCGCGGCGGCAAAGCGCTAAGCGGGAGGCGCGTAGAGGAGCTGGCGGACATCGTTTCCCCGGATCACATTTTTGTATCATGTTATAAAATATGACCGGGTCTGCAAGTGGCGAGGGCGGTGCGGAGGTCGGTGACATCGCGGTGGAGATACCCCCTCCACCCGAAAGCGTTGGCAGCGTCGACGTTGTCCTGGCGGTCGTCGAGAAAGAGGACGTCGGCGGGGGAGCCGGCCGGCAGCTTTGCGTGGGCGCGTTCGTAGAAGGCGGCTTGCGGTTTCTTGGCACCGAGGGCGGCGGAGTAGACTATGCCGTCGAAGTGGGCGGAGAGGTTCAGGTCGTTCCAGATGTAGCGGGCGCGGTGATGCTCCTGCACTGTCGCCAGATACGCGGCACCACCAGCGGCGCGCCAGGCATCGACCTCAGCCAGCACATCGGTATCAAGAAGACTGTCGTTGGCAAACCAGTAGCCGACGAAGGCGCGCGGATCGCCGCGGCATTCGAGCTCTGGCCACACACGCGTCAACACATCGAACAGATCGGCGTTGCCGATTTCGATCTCGCGCCAGTACTTTTGAAAAAAGCGCGTCTGCAGATGCTCTGGCGACAGGCCGAAGTCGCGGGCGATGTCTTTGTCCCACCGGCCCCCATCCGGGTGGCCGCGCACCACGACACCGTCGAGATCGAGGACGAGGACTGTCATGCGAAAGCCTCCCCACTCCTCGCGCCCTATTGGAAGGACGCCGGCCCGATCTCATGCACCTTGCCGCAGAACTCGCACTTGGCGCGGATGATGCCGTCTTCGTCGGCGAGTCCGGCGCGCTCTTCGGCGGGATAGCTTTTCAGCACGCCGACAATGCGGTCGCTGTTGCATTCGCAGCGGAATGACAGCGGTTCGGCGCTGTGCACGCGCACTTCGTCTTCGTGGAAGAGGCGCCAGAGAATCTCTTCGCCGCTTGCGCTCGAATCCACCAGCTCGACATCCTCGAGCGTGCGCAGATGCGAGGTGAGACGCTCGAACGCGTCGTCATCCTTCGCACCATCGGGCGTCTGCTGCAGCATCATGCCACCGGCACGCCACTGCGCCTCTTTCTGACCCGGCACAAACAGCGGCGCGGCGGCGAGTTTGATCGACGTCGGCAACTGCTCCGACTGCGCGAAATAGGTTTCGGCAGAGGCGGCCATGCCGTCGGCCGACAGCTCGACGATGCCCTGATAGGTGTTGCCGCCGGTGCGCGGCTCGATGGTGATCGCCATCACGCCCTGGCCCAGCAGCGCGCCCTGCGACGGCTTCTTGCCGAGCTGGGCGCGGCGGTCGGCGTCGAGGCGCGCGAAGCCGCGCAGGCCCGCGGTCGGCTTCAACCCATCGGCGGCCTCGGACTCGGCGGCGCCGTAGTAGTCGACGGTGACGAGGTCGAGGGGGCCTTTGCTTTTGGTCTGGACCGTGAGGCGGCCGTCGAGCTTGAGGGCGGAGCCCAAGAGGGCAGCCATGGCGAGGGTCTCGCCTGCGATGCGGGCGGCTTCCTCCGGCAGGGCGTGGGCCGAGAGGGCGCGGGCGCTGGCGCTATCGAGCCGCACGAGGCGGCCGCGCAGGCCGACCTTCGGCAGGTCGAACGCCAAAACGAAATCGGACGCCGGGGCGGGCGTGTAGGGGGCGGGAGATGTCATGGAAAGGGGTATATGGGGTCGGGGGCGCGATCTACAATCGTGGGGTTTCTGTTCCTGCGCAATTTTGTTGCGGAATTGAATTTCGGATTCCGCGGGCCGCCTCCCGTCAGACCATCACCATTCGAACCTCATGCCCCCTTGGTTTTGGGGAGGGGACCTCCACGTTTGGGGCACCCGCGCCGAAAATCTAAGCCATTGGCAAAATTGAGAAAACGCCTTGAGGTTGTTTGGCGTGATTCGAGAGGGGTACCCTCCCCTCTCCCCGGCACACTTCTGGACCGTGTCGCGCGCACGGATAGACCGAGCGGTGCCTGCCGCCCTTCTTCACTCCTAAACGTGCTGGACTCGATCCTCTTCATATGTGTACATATAAAGAACATCGAAGGCCGCGACAAGGCTCGGGCGCGCAACCAGGTCAGGCTGCTGCCACATCTTGCCTGCCTGCTGCCCTCGGCTAGTTGCGGCGGAGGATGCGGTTTACGTCCTTGGATTGGCCGTTGGTGACGAG
>DATAHD010000119.1:0-3012 GCA_036263395.1 Rhizomicrobium sp.
CGCGCCGAGACCGGCGTGAAACATGACGGCCGGGCGGCCGTCGGGCACACCGTATTCGCGCCAGGCGAACTTGCGCCCATCGGGCAGGCGCATCAGCTGCAGCGGCGGGGCATCGGCAACGGCGGCGATGGTGTTCGACGCCGGCGCCACAGACCGCGCCAGCGCCGCGAGTTGCGTCAACGAACGGACGAGATCGCTCTGCCGGTTGAGGCCAAGCTTGGCGAACACCGATGCGAGCTGGTTGCGGACGGTGTTGACGCTGAGGTCGAGCTCGCCGGCCGCTTCCTTGAGCGACAGGCCATCCTTCAGAAGCGAAGCGAGCCGGGTCTCGGCCTGGGTGAGGCCGAAGCTCTCGCGGATGCCGGTCCAGAAACTGTCGAGGCCGATCTGCGACGGAACGATGAGCGCGAGCGCACCCGCCTCCTCGCCCCGCGGCAGGGCGATTCCACGCGAGAGCGAGCCATCGAGTTCCAGATACGGGACGGCGTAAACGAACACCGGGTCATCACCCTCTTCGGCGAATTTGAGAATGACCTGCGTGCTGGTGGCGTCGGCGCGGCGGCGGCCATCGCGAAGCACAGCCGCGGCACCGGCATCGGGAACACCGGCCGCATCGAAGCCGATCCGGCGCAGCATATCGGCGGTGACTGCGGTACTGGTCGCGATCGTGCGGCCGCTGCGCGATACGACGATCACGGCGGTGGTGCTGTCCGGCGCACTGTCGGCGGTGACGTTGCGTTCGGCGATGCGGGTGCTTCCGGCGACGAGTTCCGCCAGTTCATGTTGACGTTCAGGTTCCGGCACCGGCGCCCGATCGAGCGCGGCGAGCAACAGATCCCAGTTCTCCGGATCGTTGGCGATCGCGTAGACGGCCTCGACGGCCAACGCGGCATGCGATTTCGACGGTGCGCTCAAGCGAATTGTGACAGCCTTGGCGGGGACTGGTCTGAATAGCCTCTTCCATGAGGCTTATTTCACGTTTTGGTACGTTTGCACCATGCGAATGCGCGCGCCCCGGCGCTACCACTCTTTTCAAGAGATTTCGGGGCGCCAATGCCGTTCGCGTACCGCGTATCGCGCTATTTGGTTCCGGCCGCCGCAGTGGCGCTGGTGCTGAGTTTGCTGACGCTGTGCGAGGCCAAGGCCGCCACCAATCCTGGCGCCAGCGTCACGGATTGGAGCGCCAGCATTCGCTGACCCGAGCCTGCGTATGACGGTGTGTTTCTGGAGAGCCCCTGAGCATGCCGTCTTGCAAAGACGCCCGGATGCCGCCCGCATCCGGGCGTTCTTTATTTCAGGCCACCGGATCGCGCCGCATCGTGTGCTCTACGCCTTGAGGAATGCGAGCAGGTCGGCGTTAAGCCGGTCCATATGCGTGACGAAGAGACCGTGCGGGGCGCCTTCGTAGACGTTCAGGGTCGCGTGCGGGATCAATGCGGCGGTGGCGGCGCCGGTGAGCGGCAGCGGGGCACTCGCATCCTTGTCGCCGTGGATAACGACGGTCGGCAAGCGAATGTTTTTGCAGTCGGGACGGAAGTCGGTCTCCACCATCATCTTGTTGCACGCGATGGCAACGTCGAGCGGCGTTCCCTGCATTGTGCCGGTGAGCCAGCGGCGCATGCCCGGTGACGTCTCCGGCGTGAAGAACGGATCGCTGTTGTCGTCCATCCACTTGCTGAAGTCCTTGCGCCATTGCTGACGCAGCGCCTCGAAGCCAGCGGCGGGTACACCGTGCGGATTGTCAGGGCGTTGCGTCAGGCACGGTGTGGTCGGTGACAGCAATGCGAGGCCCGTGACGCGTCCGGTGTTGCGCTGCGCCGCGTAATGCACGCTTTCGCAGGAGCCGAGCGAATGGCTGACAATCGTGGCATCGCGCAGGTCGCGGTCGTCGATGATGCGCGCGAGATCGCCGGTCAGCGTTTCGATGTCGTAGCCGGTGGTCGGCTGATCGGAACGGCCGTGACCGCGGCGGTCATAGGCGATGCAGCGGAAGCCAGCCTCGACCAGCGGCACCGTCTGGTACTGCCACATCTGTGACGACAGGCACCACGAGTGGATGAAGACGATGGGCTTTCCGGCGCCCCCGCTGTCGCGGACGAAGAGGTCGGTGCCGTCTTTGGCTTTGATGAAGGGCATGGCGGTGGTCTTTCCGTTGGCTGTTGCGGCGGCGGCTTTGCTGCGCGGGAGCGCTGCGGCCGCTGCCGATGCTGTGGCGAGTTGCAGGAGCGTGCGGCGGTGCATGGCGCTTACGCCGGCAGCGGGTCGTTGAACTGATAGTCCGCCTTGATGCGGCCGCTCTCGTCGAGCACCAGCATCTCGAAACCGACGGCAGCGATCTCATCCGTCGCCTTGCGCACCATGTGCCAATTGAAGCGCACGATGTTGTGGTGCGCATCGATATTGCCGGCGTGGCGGAAGGTGTTGATGCCCGGCGCGACGGATGCCGCGTAGGACCGGGTGACACGGTCTTCGATCATCGCATAGCCGCGGCAGTCGTGACTCTTTGCCAGATGACGCGCATCGGGTGCCCAGAGTTCGACGATGGCGAGGCGGCGCTTGTCGATGTCGCTCTCGTTCCACATCGCGACATAGCGATCGACGATCTCGGCGGCGTTCGTTTGGGTGTTCATGGTGCTCTCCTCTTGTTCGGTGAGGAGAAGGTAGGGACGCACCATGCGCGCCGCGATTACGCGCGAGGTAAGAAAAACGTGTCAGGAGGAAAGACTGCGAACGATCGCGTCGGTTTCTTTATCGGCGGGGAAGAATGTCTCGACCGCGAGCTCGCTGAGCGTGATATCGACCGGCGTGCCGAACACCATCGTGGTGGAGCCGAAGGTCAGCAGGCCCTGACGGATGCGGACCTTGAACGGCACGATGATCGCATCGCCGAGCGGTTTTGCATGCGGCTCCGGCGGCGCGGGATAGGAGAGCATCTCCTTCTGCAGCGCGATGAGCTTGGGATCGGCTGTGAGTTCGACCTGTTGCCGCAAACGATGCAGCAGATGGGCGCGC
>DATAHD010000120.1:0-5208 GCA_036263395.1 Rhizomicrobium sp.
GCGCGAAAGATCGCGAACGACCAGAAATCCCACGACAGCCCGGTCGCGATGGTCGCGACGAGATAGACGCCGACCGTCACCGTGAACAGCTTCTTGCGGCCAAAGCGGTCGGTCAGATCGCCGAACACCAGCGCCCCGATCACCGCACCGGCGAGATAGAAGCTCGCGACCAGCCCTATCTCCGCCGCTGACAGACGCAACGACGAACGCTGCAACGCATCGGACAGCGACCCGACCAGGGTCACCTCAAGCCCATCCAAAATCCACGTGATGCCGAGTGCGGTGACGATCAGCCAATGGAAACCGGACCACGGCAAGCGGTCCAGCCTCCCTGGCACATCGGTCTCAAAAATCGCTGGCGCTGTCGTCATCCCACCTCGTTCATCTGAAACGCACGGGCCGGTCTGCAGTGCCCTCAGCGCAGCCGCTTTTCCAGCTCGCTGTGGCCGCGGTCGGCAGCAATATCCGCCGCTGTTTTGCCGTCCGGCAGCGCGATGCCGCGGTTTGCACCGGCAGCCAGCAGCGCCTCCACACCAACGGCAAACCCGTTCGAAGCCGCGATCATCAGCGCCGTGTAACCCTGCTTCTGCCGCGCATCGACACCGGTCGCGGCGATCAGCTTTGCATAGGCTTCGCGCCCGATGCGTCCGCCTGCGGCGCCGGCATGCAGCGCCATGTTCTGCTCGAACGCCCGCCCCATCACACGTGCATCGGCACCACGCTCCAGCAACGTCACGACCACCGCGTCATTGCCGAAGAACGCCGCCAGATGCAACGCCGTCCAGCCATCCGGCGACAGCAGATCGACCGCCCACGGCGCTTCGCCAAGCAACGTCGCCACCCGCCCGACATCGCCCGCCAGCGCCGCCTCATGCAGGTTCAATCCGCCGCGCTTCTTCAGCGCCTCGACACACTTCGTCCGCCCACGGAACACTGCATAGAGAAACAGCGACTCGCCATTCTCATTGCGCACCGCCTTATCCGGCAGCGCCGCAATCAGCGCCTCCGCATCATCCGCATCGGCCAATGCAAAGAGGGCTTTTGTATCCATCATCAACTCCCCAAACAGTGGAGAGGTTAGAGGAGGTGCGGCATCCCCGCATCCTCCGAAATTGCGAAATTCAGGTTTTGGCCTTGGGCTTGTTCTTCCGCCCGGTGCGTAGCTTGGTCGCCACCTCGCGCTTCACCCGCACCGCCAGTGCGCCCTCATGCGCCGCGACAAACGCGATCACCGCCTTGCGATCCTGATCGACGAGGATCCGCAGTGCCCACGACAGCGCCTTCACGATCATGTCTTCGTGGTCATCTACCAGCCGTGTGGAGATCGCGAGCGTGCGCCGCGTGTCGCCCGTGCCGCCATCCATCGGCATGTTGAGCCCGATGGTCGACACCAACGCCAGCCGCCGGTGCCACAGGTCCTTCGCGCGCGACCACCTGTCGATCAGCGCATCGCTCGCCAGCCCCTGCGCCCACGCCGCACCGGTGAGAATACGCCCGAGCGCATCCACGCTGTCCCAACTGTCGAGGCCTACCGCCAGCTTCACCAAGGTCCGATCGTTCAACGCCGCAAACGCGACCTTGTGAAAAACGGATCAGCTCGTACGCGAACCACCGCTCCCAGCGATGCACCCGCCGCGCCGCCAGGTCGAGCGCCACCGCCGTCACAAACGCCGTCGGTTCATCTTTCCACGCCTTCGACCGCGCCTTGCGCACCGCACGAACATACGGCGTGTAACGGCTCGGCAGCGCCATCACCTCCGCGACGAAGCTGCCCGCCGCTTTCGCTGCACCCTGCCTCGCGACCGCCATGGGTCAGGCGTGCCGGTCGAACCGGCCGATCACTTCGGCCAGGAGCATCACTGCCCCGATCGCAATCACCGCCAGTGGCGCGGCGATCCAGTAGGTGAAGGTCGATTGCGTCACGCCCGCATCCATCAGGGCGTCGACGCCGCCATTCCACACCTTGATGCCGATGTAGAGCATGTACACGCCGATCATCACGAGGCCGATGCGAAGCGCGAGCCCCACTGTCCAGCGTGCCGACCACTTGGCCTTTACGACCGATCCGTTCTCAATGACGGGTTCCTGCATGGTTGCGTATCCTTCCCGGTGTTGTTTTGAATCGTTTTTGAAATGCCCTGTCGAATGCATTGCGCGTCGCATAGCCTGCGCGCGATGCGACGGCGGAAATCGGGTCGTCGGTCATCAGCAGCGCATCGCGCGCAGAATACAACCGTCGCGACGCCGCGAACGCCAACGGCGTCTCGCCATAGACGGCGCGAAACACGCGGATGAGATGGAACGGCGACAGCGCCGCGGCACGCGCCGCGCTTTCGAGCGTCGCACTGTTCTGCTCTCGATCAGGTAAGATGCCGCTCGCGCCGCGCGCCGCAACAGTTCATCTCGCGTTCGGCCACGCAATGCCGGGATGGCATCGCGCATTCGCCGATGTGACCGTACCCGCTCCGCCATGCCGGTCAGCACCGCGAACGAAAGCTCCTCCAACCGTGCGCCATCGGGCTCGGCGTGTTGGGCTTCGGCGCGCAGGGCTGCGAGATCGCGGTGCAACGCCTGTTGCGACAGCGCGGCGACAGCGGGTGCCTCCGGAAAATTCTCGTCGCAGCCACTGAACGCGCGCCATGCGCGATCGGTCAGCGCGCGCGGAAAGAACAGCACGAAGCTCTCCGACGCGCGCGTCATGCGCAGGCGATAGGCCTGCCCGCGATTGAGCAACAGCTGCACATCGCCTTCGAGCGGAAACTGCACGCCGTCGCTTGCATAGTGCGCCGTGCCGTTCGGAATCCATTTCAGCGAGAGCTCCGGCTCATCGCCGCCGCCTTCGAACAGCCGCCCGCGCGCATTGAGGATATGGACTTGCGCGCGCCCCTCGTCGCCAAACCGGAACAGCCGCGCCTGATGGGGCGCGATCAGATCCGGCTGATTGAGGAGCAACGCAGTTTGCATGAGCGGAAGAATACCGGCTGCAAGGCAAGCGTCGCGGAGAAAAATATTCCCGCACTTTTCTCACGCAGGGGCCGTTGACTTCCGTCCGAAGATCATCCGGATCATCGTAACTACATGAATTTCATATGGAATTTCCGATTCTTGTTGAACCACGGCCTATCATGCCCATAGTCGTTTGCCCGAAAACCACGCGAGGCGGGCATGACCAATCCCTATCTCTCCAACGGCTTCCGACCACTTAGGACCGAGCACAGCGACGTTACGCTCGAGGTCGAGGGTCCGCTTCCGGTGGGGCTGACCGGCACGTTCTATCGCGTCGGGCCTTCGCCGCAGTTCGATCCGCGCGGCACCTACAATCCGCTGATGGGCGACGGCATGGTGCATGCCTTTCGCATCGCGAACGGCAAGGTCACCTATCGCAACCGCTGGGTCCGCACCTTGCAATGGCAGAAGGACAACGCCGCCGGCCGCGCGCTCTTCGCCACCACCAACAACCCGATGGAGCACGACCCCAGCGTGGCGCAGCTGCCGACCGACGGCGTCGCCAACACCAACGTCGTCTGGCACGCCAACACGCTGCTGGCGCTGGAGGAAGGCCACGTGCCTTTCGCGATCGATCCCGCGACTCTCGCGACGCGTGGCCACCACACCTTCGCCGGCAAACTCCCGCGCAACATGACGGCGCATCCGAAGATCGATCCGCAAACCGGCGAACTCCTCACCTTTGCGAACTTCGAAAACATCCGCGCGCCCCGCGACATCGGCTTCCACATCGCCGACGAGAACGGCGCCATCACCCGCTCGCAAACCATCACCGGTCCGTTCGCCGCGCTGCTGCACGACTTCGCGATCAGCCGCGATTTCGCGATCTTCGCGTTCTGTCCCGTCACCATCTCGATGAAGCGAATGATGGAGGGCAGACCGCTGATCGCGTGGGAGCCGGGCCTCGACACCCATGTCGGCATCGTGCATCGCCACACCGGCGAGACACGCTGGTTCGAGGGCGACGCCTGCATGGCGTGGCACACGATGAACGCCTTCAACGACAAGGACCGCATCGTGGTCGACGTCTGCCCACAGGCCGCGCCGATGTTTCCCGACGCGAACGGCACCCCGCCCGATCCCTCACGCGCCGCGCAGCACCTGACCCGCTGGGAATTCGACTGGAGCAAACCCGGCGCTTACACGGCCACGAAGCTCAGCACGGAACCGTGCGAGTACCCGCGCATCGACGAACGCCATACCGGCGCCACGCACCGCCACAGCTACCTCGCCACCGCCGGCGGCCCCGGCACCACCGACATCTTCCAGCGCGGCCTCGGCCACTACGATTTCGCGGCAAACACCTTCCGCACATGGCACGCCGGCCCGCACAGCGCCGTCGGCGAACCCGTCTTCGTGCCGAAACATGCAACCGCACGCGAAGGCGAAGGCTGGCTCCTCACCAACGTGTTCGATGAGACCAGCAACACCAGCCACCTCGCCATCCTCGATGCCGAAGACATCGAACACGGCCCCATCGCCCGCGCCCACCTCACCCATCACATGCCCATGGCCTTCCACGGCTGCTGGATCCCGGCCGGCGCCTGACGCGGCTCTGCTTGGTCAATCAGGTCATAGAGATGCGCAAAATTGCACTTCTGCGTTGCAGTTATACGCACTTTGTTCTACATTTCTGGGAGAAACTACAGAAGGAAATCCATTACAGCCCCCCCTCCGACCTGACCACCATGTGGTTCGAACGGTGATGGCATCACATCCATCCGGCACAAAAATTTCGAGAGGGAGGGGGTACCCCCAAATTTCGCAAAACAACCTCCAGGCGTTTCCTTCATTCAATCAATGAGATAGCAATTTCAACGCAGATCAGATAAAGACATGCAAATTCCTTTATATGTTTCTTGAGCCGTTAACCGCCCGCTGCTATATCCCGCCCGCCTCAAACCCGGAGTTTCCTGTGAGCACCCACGACTACGTCGTCAAAGACATCAGCCTCGCCGAGTGGGGCCGCAAAGAGCTCAACATCGCCGAAACCGAAATGCCGGGCCTGATGGCCACGCGCGAAGAGTTCGGCAAATCGAAGCCGCTGAAGGGCGCGCGCATCGCCGGCTCGCTGCACATGACGATCCAGACCGCGGTGCTGATCGAGACGCTGGCCGCGCTCGGCGCCGATATCCGCTGGGTGTCGTGCAACATCTATTCGACGCAGGATCACGCCGCCGCCGCCATCGCGGCCGCCGGCAT